>CAZYHH010000107.1:0-9865 GCA_964647295.1 uncultured Pseudomonadales bacterium | reverse complement strand
CAAAGTAATTAGGCTAACTTTGGTCTGCTGATGATCAAGAATTAGATATTGATCGTAGCTTTCCACCTGATTTTTTGGTGATAGCGCTGAAATAAATCGACCAAATAGGTTCCAAGGATCCTCGCTCGTGGGTAATGCTCGCCATTCACTTGGGAATCCGTGTAAATGCTGTTGGAAGCTCTCTTCATATACAAGGTAGTTACCTTCTTTTAGGTTCGAACGATCCGTTTCATCGAGTAGATGTGTGTAATATGGGCTTGCCGCATCTAGATATTCTATGATCTTTTCATCAACAGGATTTACCACATTTATTTTGTTGGAAGTCTCGATTCCAGTAATAAATTTTTGAGCTGCCAGTTCCGCGGCTATCTGGCTCTTTGAAGCGAATCCGATCAAGAGTTTTTGACCTACCATTTTAGAAAGGCTGGATCTTACGTGTGAAATAAGTGGCGATGATTCGGGAAGGACCTTCATTAGGTCGCTGTTTATAGATGATGGACTGACGAGTATTTTTGCCCAGCCCGTTAAAGCTATCACGATCAAAGCTGTCAACCCTATAGCAGTAAAGCTTTTTAGGGGTTTTGATAACGCTCTCACTAACTACACTCGTGGTTGGTTAGGAGCTCGCAATGCGCAGTCGGTAATTTATCTATAGGTGTCACACCGTTAAAAGAAATCAAGATATGTTTACCATCTGTAAATTGGATTGTTAGGCTCGATAAGAATTTTTCTCCTTTAAGACGAATCAATTTTATTTGTTTTTTGACGATTCGTTGTTTGGGTCTTAAGTTTATTTCCCAGTCCGCTTCATTTCCTGATAATTCTCGGTGAAAATATCTTTCGGCAGAGTTGTCTAACGAGAGTAAACCAAAAAGTATCTTGCCCATTCTGGCTTGTTGATTTTGTAGATAGCTTTGATCTGCTTTTCTGATTCCATTTTCCGTAATGTATGAGGCTTCTGTGATGGGCTTTTCGACAATCCAAACGAGACCAATATCCGGAGCATAAAAAAACCTGCCTTCCGAAATAGGACCATCTAGGAAACCTGGTACTGTTGTTCTTTGAGTGAAATTGCCAGAAATAGTGTTATCGATATTGCCTATATTGGTAAGAGAAAATGAAAATAGATCGCTGCTGAACATTAGAATTACTAACGTTGCTGAGATTCCGATTCTATTCATTTATGTATTTGTCGACACTATTTCTAAATATTTCGGGTAAGGGCGCACAGATTTCATTTGACTTCTTATAGACCGCGACTTGTATAGTTGAGCCTCTGGAAAGCTTCGCGCCTGAAGCCAAATCCGTTATTAGGTAGTCTATTTTTAAGCGAAATTCCCATTCTGTTAACTCCGCACTAACCTTGAATTTTTGCTTGTACTTTAAAGGCTTAATAAACTTAGATTTGTAATGAACAATGGGCCATATGTATTCTGACTTCCCCATATTTTCATAGCCAAAATTAACTTGTTCGAGTAGCTTGCACCTAGCGAGCTCAAAATATTTCGCGTAATTCCCATGCCAAACAATGCCCATAGCGTCTACATCATGAAAAGGAGTTTCTATTACGACCTGATCTTTGAGACGTGGAGCGCGATTTATAGTACGAGAATTACTGTTATTCATGGTCAAATTTTCTGGCTAACAAGATAGGCATTCTTAACAACATCCCAAAAAAGTTTGAAGTATGCATTAAAGTAATATGTAAGTTATCCCAAAACATACGAAAATTAGATTTCAGACTTGGATCGTAAACAACATCAACGGGCAAATTGACTATTCCGAGGCCTTGCCAATATAGTTTCACGGCGATATCGGAATCAAAATTCATTCTTTGACCAATCCGGCTATTGGAGGTTAATTTTCTTACTGCGTCTAACGGATAAAGGCGGTATCCGCACATTGAATCGTGAATGCTGATTGACAGAGTATTAATGTTGACCCAAAAATCGCTAATGCGTCTCCCTCTGGCTCGGGCTGTTGGCATAGACTTGTACGCTCGACTCCCACAAATCAGTTTGTAGGGGTTTTGGTCTGCTAACTCTATGAAACGATCAATGTAGCTCGGATGATGTTGACCATCGCTGTCCATTTGAATGGCATGAGTAAAGCCGGCGTTGACCGCCTCTTCAAATCCGATACATACTGCAGCGCCCTTACCATAATTCTTTTCTAAACTGATGATGGTTACCGATGGTAGTATTTTAGATACCTCCTCGATAACTTTTTTGTATATTTCGTCGCTTCCATCGTCTACGAGAAATACCTTTAGACCTTTCTTGCTAATCGGACTGGTGAGCTTTAGCAAGTTCAAGGAGTGGTTGTAGACGGGCATTATTACACAGTATTTATTCAATTTTTTTGTCAGAAAAATGCAAAGTGCCATCAGAGTAGACTGCCCCGTTTAGAGAAACACTGAAATAAATGGAGTTTTTGCCAGCAGTGGCCACTTCCAAGTGATATTTTTCTCCAGGGAGAATAGGCCGCCTAAATTTCAAATCATGCATAGAGTATGAGTTATGTTTTGGGATCAATCTTTTCCCAAAATCGAAAACCCATTTTAACTGGGTGACGCCAGGGAGAATTGCGTGCTCACCAAAATGGTCTCTAAATAAGCTTTTGCTAGGATCTAAATAAAAGTAAACCGTCACACGATCATCGGATTCAATGACATCGATGATTTCGGGATCGTCATAATGGGACAAGGGCTACTCTATTTAGTCTAGCCCGAGTCTTGCATTAGTGTCTCTAAAGCATCAACGCATTCTGACACCGTTCTTATTTCTTTAAACACTTCGGGGTCAACTCGTTGTCCAGATACATCTCTTAAATGAACCATCAAATCTACCGCATCAATACTATCAATATCTAAATCATCGTAAAAATTGCTATCCATAGATATTGAATTTTTATCGAGTTCAAACAATTCAACCAGTGCCTCAACGAGTAGTTGATATACCTCTGACCTATCCACTAGAGCGACGCCTTAAGACCGAGAGAAGAAAGGAAGTCTAACTTTATGGCTATTATGTTGTCTAGTTTAGAAGATCATGTGATTTGAAGCTCACCGCAAAGTTGTTCCAAATCTCTTGTCAAGCGCCGTGCTTCAAGAATTTGACTTTTGTTTGTAAGATAATCTGCGATTCTTACAACTTTTTGGAATTTAATTTGCACTTGAATTTTTTGGTCAGTAATCTGCCAAATTTTATGGCCTTTAAACAAGGTTGGTGGGCTTACTTTTATACTCACAGGATATATGTTTGCTCTAGCCTTCAGTGCTATATGTGCAGCTCCACGAGAAAATTCAATTCCTCCCCCGGGGACAGATCTGGTTCCTTCAGGGAATATAAGTAAAGGGTCGTTCATAGAAAGAGCTTCGATTGCCGTAGAGACTAAATCCTGGGAATCATTGTTTACGTAGCCTGCTCCGCTAATTGAAATCATTGTGAACGGATTTTTGAAGAGAGCTCCTTTCACTATGCAATTTAGTCCCTTTAATGAAGCGATTAAAAAAACAACATCGATTAGGGAGGGGTGGTTAGAAACGACGATACAAGGCCCTTCGATGAGTTCCCCGACTTCGCTTTTTATTTCACAAGAAACAAAACCCAGGACGTTGAGAAGCCAAACATAGACAGAAAAAACAAATGAAACGACTCTTCGTAAATATCGAGCTCGGAGGCTGCGCCGCCATAGAAAAGCGCATAAAAAGGGATAAATGAGAAGCGGAATCAGGATGCAACCTATTCCGAACAAAGCATAAAATAAAGCTACGCCGGGTAATCTAAGGATCGTCTTTGGTGTCATTAAAGTCGAGCGACTCCTTCAATTTCCAAATCTAGTTCTTGTCTGCAGATATGACCCTGTAGGTACCGCACTGGGATATCTCCAAAAGACTTATGTATTAAGTCACTAATTAATTCCTTATCTTTTGGATATCTCAGATACACTTTAAGAAAAAAAATTTCCGGCTGGCCTTTTTTTGAAATACTTATAGAGATTTTATTCAGCAATAGGTCAATATTCTCGGCAGTTATTTTGTATTGGGATTCTATATCCCCTTCGTTTATCGACTCGTGACCTACGATACTTGCGGTGCCGGAAAGATATATAAGATATTCATTATTCTTTTGAATGTGGCTGGCTCTAGAAAAAGAAGGGCTCGCCGGACCATGTTTGGCAGGATATTCATATGCGCTGATTTGCCTTGGATTCTCAAAAAAGTAAACGGGATAATCTGTGGCAAATAAAAATATAATGGTTTTGCCGAACCCTCCAACACCAGAAGCGGCAGGAAACTTCTTTTGGGTATCTAAAATCTTAGACAAGCCTTCAAGACGCCCTTTATTAAACTGCCGATATCGCTCTACACCTTGTTCATGTTGATTGATGTTGTCGATGTAATTCCAAATTCTTGCAATCTTAAAATTTTGACTAAATTTTTTGGTCTCTTTCAATAAGCTCTCATATGCTAAGCGGGTTTCTTCAGCCAATGATGAGGTCTCTTCGAACTCATAGCTAAGAACTAGATTGTGAGTATCCCTAGACCAAACTACTCTGTTAGAGACGCCAAACTCTACTTTCTCTTTGGAAAGCCAGCACTCATAAGTTTTTGAATTGTCCAAGTCAACTAGGCCGGTACTAACCTGATGCACTCGTTTAGCTGCTTGATTTGAGTCAATGCAAATTAGACATCGATCAGACTTATCTAAGAATTGTCTTTCTTCAAGTAGATTGTGTTCCAAGATAAATCCTTATAACAATTGGAACTAAATAATTCCCCGTAAAACATAACATGATGACATATCGTTGTTGGCGCATTAGTATCATCAGCAACAACGAGAGTTCATAGCTCCAAATCACAGCAAATTCCAATAATCTTTAAGATTACAACATGCATAAAAAAAAGGTAGAGCCTCACCCAGTATTACGAGATTTTTACACAGAATCTGATTATAGACAGCAAAAAGTGAATGATATGTTCGATTCTGCAGCCCTACATTATGATTGGATCACAGATGTCATGAGTTTCGGTTCTGGAAGGTGGTATCGCAGAAAGGCTCTAACGAATGCCGGCTGCAGAAAAGGGTTTAGGGTCCTTGATGTTGGGGCGGGGACTGGTGTGATTACGGGAATAGCTCAACACATTGTTGGTCCCACTGGTGAGGCAATAGCTTTAGACCCAAGCAAAAACATGTTGCTAGAAGCGGAAAAAAATGGCGTGCGTAAAGTGGTGCAAGGTCACGCAGAGGCGCTTCCTTTTGAAGATAACAGCTTTGACCTTCTTACCATGGGATACGCCTTACGGCATGTGGATGATTTGAGTAAAACGTTTTCAGAATTTCTCAGAGTTTTGAAACCTAGCGGAAAAGTCTTGATACTGGAAATTTCGCGGCCCGAAAAAGCGTTCTCAGCGTTTTTTCTTAAGCTATATTTGAAATTCGTAGTGCCCAACTTTGCTTATTTTGGTCGTAGGGGCGCAGATTCAAAAGTGTTGATGCAATACTATTGGGAGACCATTGAAAACTGCGTACCTCCTGCGGTAATCTTGGAGAGTTTGGGGGATGCCGGCTTCTCTTTGCCAGCCAGGCGTGTCGAATTAGGAATATTTAGTGAGTACTCGGGCTTAAAAGGGTAATAATTTGGAGCAACTGAACACCGAAGAACTGAGATTGCTTAGTATCATTGTGGAAGAGCTAGATCTCGAAGACATAGATGCGGCAGATGTGGATCCAGAAAGTCCTCTCTTTGATCCTAATGATGATGAAAGCCTGGGGTTGGACTCTATCGATGCTCTAGAAATTTCACTGGCGATTGCAAAAAACTACGACGTCCATTTGGTAGCGGAAAACGAAGACAATAAGGAGATCTTTTACAGCATTCGCTCGCTGACTAGATATGTGTTAGATAATTGTCCTTAGTATCTCTCCTGCAATTTGTTTTGGTATTGCAGTTTCCCGTTTTTGTGCATTTGGCGATCATTTTTGATCTTATAGAGTTCAAAGCTACAGCTCTGGGGTTGGCGGCACTTGGTATACTGCTGAGAAAGCTAATAGACCTGAATTTTGTAAGTTGGCTGATTTTCCTACTATTGATTTCTTCGGTTTTGATGGCCTGGTATGTCGAATACTTGAATTACATCATTTATGTTACCAGCGTTAGTGTGCCGCTGTTTCTGTTTTTGATTTTTGGCAACTCTTTGACCAAGAATTCCGATCCGCTAGTGACAGCTATCGGGGAAGCAGTGCGAGGCCCTCTATCTTGTGAAATGAGAAAATATACTAAAGGGGTAACTTGGGTATGGACATTGATATTTCTTGTTATGACTTTGATGGGTGTCTGTTTTCTTATTAGAGGGGACATCAATCTCTGGTCTCTGACCACTAATTTCATTAACCCTTCCTGTGTAGTGATATTCTTCATCTCAGAGTTCTTTTATAGAGTATGGAAATTTCCTGATCATGATCATCCTTCTTTCTTGGACTATCTTCTAATTGTGAGAGACTATCGGTTTAAATGAACGCATCCCCATTAATTAGTCATTACAGTCCAGAACAACAAATGTTGACGGAAGGCGGGTCAGTTTATAACCAAGGTCAAATGGTTGATTCAGCGATTAAGCTAGCCAATAAAATTCCTGAGCATAAATACGTAATTAATTTATGTGCTAATAGACACCAGTTTATAAGAGCTTTTATGGCGGCGATTTTAGATAAGAAAATAACACTCCTTCCGGCCACAAAAACCGCTGAAAACATACTCAAGCTTTCTAAGTCTTTCGAAAATAGTATCGTGGTTTCGGATCAACCCACAGACTTTGAAGGTGTAAAACAATTTCTTTTGCCTAAATCGATCTCGACAAAAACAGATTCATTTGTCAAATCCTCTCCTTTAATAGGGAATGATCAGTTGTGTGCATTCGCATTTACGTCGGGAACTACAGGAACCCCGACTATTCATCCCAAGAGCTGGGGAACTTTGTCTATAACCGCCGGTTTGTTGGCGCATAGATTTGGGCTATCTGATAATGGTTACGAGATTTTGGCTACGGTTCCTACCCAACATATGTATGGGTTAGAAATGACGGCGCTTGTTTCGCTACAAGGTATGGCTAAGGTCTCTTCCCTACACCCGTTTTATCCGAAAGACATTCTCGCATCCTTAAAAGAAAATACTATTTTGGTTACTACACCTATCCACCTGAAGGCATTGATTGACTCAAGCCTCGAGTGTCCACAGATTTCGAAGATAATTTCTGCCACTGCGCCTTTATCGATTGAATTAGCTCAGCTTGCGGGAGATAGATTTTGTTGTAGCGTGGAAGAGATTTATGGATGCACAGAGGGGGGCAGTATTGCTACTAGAGAGACCATCAAAAACGAGCTGTGGAAGCCTCTTGACGGATTAACTGTAACTCAGGATGAAAAGAGTTTCATACTTGCCGGATCTCATCTGCCAGAACCGATACATCTTCAAGATCAACTAGTAATACAACCCGAAGGCTTCAAGTTGGAAGGGCGTAATACTGACATGCTTAACATTGGCGGTAAGAGATATTCATTAGCGGATCTTAATTTGAAACTATCGGAGATCAAAGGAATTACAGATAGCATTGTCTTTCTGCGAGATCCATTGGTGGACGATAGGCCAGTTGCGATAGTCGTGTCCTCACGTCCGGAGAAAGAAATTAAGATGGAATTAGCTAAAAAAGTAGACCCAGTGTTTATACCTAGGCCGATTCTAATCGCGGATAGATTGCCACGAAATGAGACAGGTAAATTAATTCAGGCCTCGTTAATAAAAATGCTCAATCAATAAATGGACCTAGGCCATATAATTATCCCGGAAAAGCATCCGGCTTTCCCACACCACTTCCCGGATAGGCCGATCGTACCTGGTTCGATTTTGCTGGAAATGCTGTTAGATCTAGTGGCTGAAAACGGATTTCCGGTAACTTCGGTCAAACGTTGTAAATTCAATGGATTAGTTTTTCCGGGGACAATATTGGAGATAAACATCGCTGAACGTAGTGAGAGTGAGTGGGAGGTTGAGTTGTTAGATAAGGCCGTTCAAGTTCTCTCTGCTACCTTGACCCGAGAATTAAGTTTGATCGAATGAAGCAGGAGTGGTACGAACAATCGGAAAAAACAAATGTGTTTTGGTTGAACTTGATGTGGATCATTAGTCGCTTGGTAGGAAGAAGGCTTTCGCGCTCTTTATTATTAATCCCTATAACTCTTTTGTATTTTCTCTTTGATGGTGGAGGGCGTCGTGCTAGCCAACAGTTCTTGGCTAGGGCAGGGAAGGGTAATACAAGTTTTTTAATGACTTTCAAGCATATGTACCATTTTGCCACGGTAACTTTAGATAGGTTTTACTTTTTGGGCGGACAAGGCTCTGGTTTTGAGGTTGAAATTAAAGGAGAGGATTGTTTCAATAAACTAACAAGAGGCGCTCTTCTGATCACTTCGCATTTTGGAAGTTTTGAAGTAATGCGTGTTATGGCGCGCACCCAAAAGCAGCTGTCTCTTTCGATCCTGTTAGACAAATCACACAACAGCCATTTTATAAACCTTTTATCTAAAGTAGACCCTTCATTAAGTGCGCAATTAATTGATGCTGGGCAACCTGGTACACAGCTGGTTGGTCAAATCGCCAGAAATATTGAATTGGGTTCTTTAGTTGGAATAATGGCTGATAGAGTTTTACCAGGACAACGATCTATTCAAGTCGGTTTTCTTGGAGAAGATGCGACTTTCCCTCTGGGACCATGGTTGTTTGCGGCGATATTGAAGTGCCCTATCATTTTATGTTTTGGGACCTATGAAGGCGGCACTAATTATAAACTAGATTTCGAGCCTCTTGATATCACTTCATTTTCGGGAAGATCTAAAGAGGTTGCTGCTAATGCCGCTCACTACTATGCCAGCAGGCTTGCCTATCATGTTGAAAGATCTCCCTTTAATTGGTTTAATTTTTATGATTTTTGGTCGGGGCACGGTGAGTGATTTCTATTGAAGCGTACACGCTTACTACTGCTCTAGGATCCGGTATTGGTAAACACCATCAAGAACTAATTGCTCATAGCTCAGGTTTGAAATCCTGCGATTTTATGGGGGCTGAATCGTTAGAGACTTACATCGGTCGAGTTGAAGGGGTCGAGGATGTATCGATGCCAAAAAATTCTGAGATTTGGGATTGCAGGAGTCATCGAATTGCGTTGTTGGGATTGGAAGCGGACGGTTTTATGGATGCCGTCAAGCAGCAGATCGGGAAATATGGCAGTGATCGAGTTGGGGTGATAGTAGGTACTAGTACAGCTGGGATTCTCGAGACGGAATTGGCTTATAGAGAGTTATACTCTGGCAGCGAGAAAAAGCTGCCTGGCTGGTACAGATATCAAAATACTCATAATCTTCATTCAATTGCCCGATTTGTTTCAGATTTGATAGGTTCTAAAGGGTATACCTTAACTATATCTACAGCTTGTTCTTCTAGTGCCAAAGTTTTTGCCAGTGCTTCACGAGCTATCAATGCGGACATTTGTGATGCCGTTGTGGTTGGTGGTGTCGACACTTTGTGCTTGACAACTTTGTTCGGTTTTGACTCTTTACAATTGATATCTAAGACTAAATGCGCTCCTTTCGACGAAAATAGAAATGGAATATCCATAGGAGAGGGGGCCGGTTTCGCGTTGTTGACCAAGGGTACAGATGAAGACCACCTTGGTTTGTTTGGGTATGGAGAGAGCTCAGATGCATTTCATATGTCTTCGCCCCATCCTGATGGGCTAGGAGCTCAAATTTCCATGAAGAATGCACTTAACAATGCGAAGTTGGAATCCTGGCAAATAGAGTACGTCAAT
>CAZYHH010000106.1:0-9881 GCA_964647295.1 uncultured Pseudomonadales bacterium | reverse complement strand
TCAACCACACTGGTAAAATCGTCCCGCTTTTATTTTAATGTGTCTGGTCGAGAACCTTAATGAGTTTTACCAAAGCTCAGGGAGTTGTCGAGATTTTGTTGAAACTATCAACCTCTGGTGAGTCTAAATAACGTAATGTTTTTGATGCCGCAGTTTTTTTTGGCTTTTTTACTTTTGTTTCTTTCGGGGACTTCGTTTGGGGCGGAATCCCAATACTGGATTTCCGTGGGAAGTTTTAAGACTGAAGCTAAAGCTGTACAAACCGCCCGGGATTATGAAATAGAGTTTGCCGATAAGTTTTCTGTTGTCGGGTCCAATACCAATAAGGGTTTTTTTTATCGTGTGGCCTTAGGCCCTTATGCCAACAAAAACATGGCACAGGAGAGGCTCGATAGAATTAGAGGTTTGGGTTTGTCCGCAGGCTGGATTTGGTTTGGAAATGGTGGAATGGTTTCCTCAGGCTCCAGTACTCAAGATGATTTTTCAGACGATTTATATAGAGAGCTTGAAAACTATAAGACCAAGTACGATTTGGATTTAGACCTAGATTTGCCTTTGGATATTCCATCAGGACCAGGCGCCGTGGATAAGCCTCGCAAAGAAATCGAAATAGAGCTAGTGGAGCCACCAGAAGGCTACCAGTTGAATAAGCTCCGAAGGGATGCACAATCCGAGCTGTCCCAAACGGACTGGATCGCGAAGGTGGGGGGATTGGATTCGGTAGTTTACGAAGAGTTTGAAGAGGAAGCGTACGACGCAAGTACGGGAGAGTTGGTTTTTGAAATCGAACAAGGCAAGCCGATTCGGCTCAAGCGCCACGAAAATCAAACACATGAGGTCGATATTGATGGCAGTCTTGATGAGTTAGCGTGGAAAGAGATTCCAGGTGTCGAACAGTTTGTTGTCAGTGATCCAGATACGCTCGAAAAACCACGGTATCGCACGATTGTTAAAGCATTTTATACTGACAGAGGTCTCTATGTAGCTTTTGACATGGAGCAACCTCAAGAAACGCTAGTGAAACGTTACTCTGGTCGAGATAACGGATGGCTAAATCGCGATGCGGTGAGTATCACGCTCGATACGTCAGGAGAGGGCCGATATGGGTATTGGATGAACTTGGCCCTCGGTGGCAATCAGACCGACGGAACTGTATTGGCTGAGAGGGAGTTTAGTGAAGATTGGGATGGGGCTTGGCTTGGAGAAACTCAAGTAACAGAGTCTGGGTGGAGTGCCGAATTTTTCTTACCATGGTCTCAAGTGGCTATGCCCCAACAAGACAAAGAAAGAGTGATTAATGCCTATGTTTCTCGAAAAGTTGCTCACTTGGATGAGCGCTGGACGATACCCGCGCTGCCTCGAACCCAACCATTTTTTATGTCTTCGCTTCAGCCATTGGTTTTGGAGGCCGTGAATCCGAGAAAGCAGTGGAGTCTCTTCCCTTACGCGACAGTTTCTGAAGATAAGGTAGATCAGGAGGTCGATCCGCGATTTGGAGGTGATTTTTTTTTTAGACCTTCCTCGAATTTTCAAGTCACAGGAACGCTTAACCCAGACTTCGGTAACGTCGAAAGCGATGAGGCAATCGTTAACCTCAGCGCATTTGAAACTTTTTTCCCTGAAAAACGTTTGTTTTTCAAAGAAGGCATCGAGGTTTTTAAAACAACCTCAAAAAAGTCTGCAAGCGTCCTGCATACCCGCCGAATCGGCGGGAGGCCAAGAACGCCTGAAATTCCTGAAGGGATAAATCTCTCATCTCGACAGCTTGGCAGCCCTCTGGACCTGGATGCCGCTCTAAAGGTAGTAGGATCCTTGGGCAAAGTACGCTACGGGGTTCTGGGTGCGTCGGAAGACGATGTGGTCTTTGATTCTGGTGATTTTAGCATTACTCAAAATGGCTCGGACTACGGGGTCGCTCGGTTTTTATACGAGACGAAAAATCAGAAAGGCGCGTATCAGGGGATTGGTTTCATTTCCACTCTAAGTGAACACCCAGAAGAGAGCGCCTATGTACAAGGTATCGATTACCATTTCTTATCGGGCCGAGGTAAGTGGAAGGTCGATGGTCAGGTTCTGTATTCGGATACCGATGAGGGTGGAGACGGGCTGGGCGGTTTTGCGGACTTAACGTATCGGCCGTCTAGGAGAGTACAAGTGAATTTCTCCGCTTCGCATTATGATGACCAACTTGATCTGAATGACCTAGGATTTCTCAGGCGCAATGATGTGACTAATTTTTGGCTACAGTCGGAATATCGAAGATATGACTTCGACTGGGCGAGGAAAATCTATTTGAATGGTTTTCTTAGTTATGAGGTTAATGGCGATGGAGAGAAAACCAATAAAGAAATCGGTGCTCGTACCGGAATTGATTTCAATAATCGTCATGAATTACGTTGGGATATGGCCTATAAGCCAGAGCGGATTGATGATCGCGACAGCCGAGGCAACGGATCTTATATAAAGAAACGGCACCACCGAACGAGTTTTGAATACCGTACGGATAGCTCGAGGCGGCTATACAACCGCCTCAGAATAAATTATTCGAAAGAATCTCAAGGGGGCGAGCGCTACGTGTTTAGAAATAGCGTGAACTGGAGACCGGTCGAGCAATTCGGCATTGGCTTATCCGCCCAGTATGAGCATAGCAACGCCTGGGTGCTCTGGCAGGAGGGACAGCAATTTACGAGTTTTGATACTAATCAGTGGCGGCCGAACTTGAATTTGAGTTACTTTTTAAGTGCAAAGCAGCAACTCAGGCTATCCGCTCAGTGGGTCGGGATTAAAGCGCGGGAAAGACGTTTTTATGAGCTTGAATCCGTATCCAAGCGATTAGTAGAAAGAGCAAAAGTAGGAGCCGTATCTGATGATTTTGCGATTTCCAGTTTGGCTCTGCAATTTCGTTATCAGTGGGAAATTGCGCCTTTATCGGAACTGTTTCTAGTCTACACCTTGAACGGATATCAATCCGTGGCTGAAAGCAGTTTTGGAGACCTGTTGGATAGTGCTTACAAAAACCCTTCCAATGAAGACATTGTTTTAAAGTTACGTTATCGATTGGGCAGCTAGACCCTTCAAGGGTTTGTCGATAGTCTTTCTCTTTAGGTTAATTTAAGTGTGGAGAAACCCTATGGCGGAATCAATTCCTCATCCTGACGAAAACAATGTTTGGAGATTGGACACAGAAAATGAGGCCAAGGACTGGGCCAAGAGCCCTTACCCTGATGCTGAGAAAAAATACTTTATGGTGTCCGCAGATGGTCATGTTCAAGAACCCAAGGATTTGTGGAAGACTCGCATGCCCGAAGAGTTTTGGCACCGCTTGCCTGGCGTAACGGTCGATGATCAGGGCAGCCAGTTTCAAAAAACTGAGGGGTTTCGGCCGTTAAGAATTCGCAATATCAAAATGGAAGGAGAAGATGCCTACCGAAACGGGTCAGGCAAGACTCCTGAAGAGCGTATTTCGGCCTTGGCGTTGGATGGCGTCGATGCCGAGATCCTGTTTCCGAACCTAGGCTTGACCGTATGGGCGACTCCCGATGCGAAGTTCAGTCAGTTGATGTGCCGCGCCTGGAATGACTGGGCCTGGGAAACCTTTGCAGAACATAATGATCGATTGGCGCCCATGGCAGCGATCGCGACCGGAGATATTGAAGGCGCGATTGTGGAAATCGAGCGATGCGCAAAGTTAGGTTTTAGAGGAGTATCTTTACCTTGTAAGCCTGTCTGGGGTCCACCTAATCATGAAGACCTAAATTACAACCTTCCTGAATTTGATCCTCTCTGGGCTTGCATTCAGGATGTGGATTTGCCGATGACCTTTCATGTGTCGACGGGAAGAGACCCCCGCACTTCAAGAGGTAATGGCGGAGCGCTGATCAACTATGCCGTGCACTCGTTAGCGCCAACCATGGAACCGATCGCAAATCTTTGTGCTTCAGGTGTCCTTGATCGTTACCCGAGATTGATTTTTGGGTCTATTGAAGCGGGAATTGGCTGGGTGGCCTGGACGTTACAAGTGCTGGATGAGGCGTACAAAAAACATCACATGTTTGTCCGGCCAAAACTCAAGATGTTACCAAGTGAGTACTTTAGACAAAATGGTTTCGCGAGTTTTCAGGAAGACAAGGTCGGTCTTGATTTGGCGAGAGAATACAATCTAGTCGATAATTTCTTGTGGGCTAACGATTATCCGCATCACGAGGGAACCTGGCCTCACTCGCCCCAGGCCATCGAAAGAACGATGGGTATGCTTAATGATGAAGAAAGAACCAAGATCCTGGGTTTGAACAGTGCTCGAATATTTGGGTTTCCGATACCTGACAAATACCTGGATTAATTGTTTAGAGGATAACGAACACGAGTGAAACGATATCGCACGGCCACCCATTGGGGGGTCTATGAAGTTGACGTTGAGAACGATGAAGTTGTTGACGTACATTCGATTAACGAAGATCCGGTGCCTTCCCCGGCAATGCACGCGCTAAAGGAAGCAGCTTCTCATTCCAGTAGAATCGATCAACCCTACATCAGAAAAGGCTGGCTGGATAATCCGGGCACCCGCGAAAAGGCAAAACGTGGTAACGACGAATTTATTCCGGTTAGCTGGGATGACGCCTTTGAGTTGGCCTCTGGTGAACTGAGGCGAGTGATCGATGCACTAGGCAATACCTCTATATTTGGTGGTTCCTATGGTTGGGCCAGCGCTGGTCGGTTTCACCACGCGCAGTCACAGTTGCATCGGTTTTTGAATCTAATCGGTGGCTGTACGAGAGCTCGAGAATCATATAGTACTGCCGCGGCCCAAGTCATTCTTCCTCACGTGGTAGCGAGCTGGCAAGAGATGGAGCTTGCACAAACTTCCTGGACTGAGATTGCTACCAATACAGAGCTGTTTGTGGCTTTCGGAGGTGTGCCGCTACGAAACACACAAATGGCCTATGGCGGTATCACGGAGCACCAATCGAAATCCGGTTTGGAGCGAGCTCAGAAAAATGGAGTGGAATTTGTCGGTGTGTCGCCCCAGAAGAAAGACATGCCCGAATTTGTGGAGGCAGATTGGCTTGCAGTTCGACCAGGCACTGATACCGCTTTGATGTTGGGAATTGCGTATGTGCTGGAAGACCAGAAAATCGCCGACTATGGGTTTTTGTCTTCGCATTGCGTGGGTTATGAGCGCTTTCGGGATTATCTTTTAGGACTGAGTGATGGTGTGGTTAAAACGCCAGGTTGGGCTTCTGAAATCTGTTCTGTCGCCGAGGCGGACATCGTTAATTTGGCGATCAGGATGAGTAAAAGCCGCACGTTTCTTTCAGCGGCTTGGTCTTTGCAGCGAGCGGATCATGGGGAACAGCCTTATTGGATGATCATCGTGCTCGCTTGTATGTTGGGCTGTGTTGGAAAGCCAGGCGGCGGTTTTGGGTTTGGGTACGGCTCGGAGGGATACATTGGCAGTGACTGGCGTCGGTTTAACTGGGTGAACTTCCCCAAAAGTTTTAATCCGACGCGCTTTGCTATTCCCGTTTCGCGCATAGCTGATGCCTTACTTCACCCCGGGGAGGCCATCGACTATGATGGTCAAAAAATCACCTATCCTGAAATTGATTTGATCTATTGGGCAGGCGGGAACCCTTTTCACCATCATCAGGATCTAAATCGTTTGGTAGAGGCTTGGCGAAAACCTTCGACGGTTATCGTCAACGAACCTTGGTGGGCGCCTGTCGCTCAATGGGCAGATATTGTGTTTCCCGCCACTACGTTTTTGGAAAGAGAAGATTTTTGTATGTCCAGTCATGACCCTTATGCGCATGTTATGGAGAAAGCGCTGCCAGTTTATGCACAATCTCGTACTGATCACGAGATCTTCGCGGGTTTGTCGCGCTGGTTAGGGATAGAGGAGAAATTCACAGAAAACAAAAGCGAGTCGGAGTGGATGGAAGAAATGTGGGTCAGATCGAAAAAGCTGGCTGCTGATCGTGACCTTGATATTCCGGACTACCAAGTTTTCCTTGAAAAAAAATGGATCAGATTGCCAGACGACGAAGAGTTCCCCGGATGGCTTCATGGTTTTCGTAAAGACCCAGAGCAGAATAAATTGAGTACACCCTCTGGGAAGATTGAATTGTTTTCTGAGGAAATCGAAGGCTTTGATTATGAAGATTGCCCTGGCCACCCATGTTGGATTGATCCTTATGAGTGGCTTGGGCAGAGTGACCAGAAGTATCGATTGCATTTGCTGTCTCCACAACCAGCTTCTAAATTGCATAGCCAACTTGATCAAACCGAGCACTTACAGCTTGAAAAAGTACAAGGCAAGGAGCTCGTCTTGATGCATCCGGATGCCGCGGCATCAAGGCAGATTAGCGATGGAGATTGTGTGAGGGTGTTTAATGATCGAGGCAGTTGTCTTGCATATGTTCGCTTAGAAAAAGACATGTTGGATGAGATCCTGGTGTTGCCAACAGGCTCTTGGTTTTCGAGGCTTGACTCTAAGTCTACTGAGCAAAGCGGTAATCCTAATGTGCTAACTCGGGATAAGGGAACCTCATCTTTAGCCCAGGGGCCGAGTGCCAACACTTGCCTGGTTGAAATCGAAAAAATTGAATGATGTATACTTCATTTTTTGGTGAATTTGGCCTCGTAGTTCAATGGATAGAATAGCCGCCTCCTAAGCGGTAGATACAGGTTCGACTCCTGTCGGGGCTACCAAGAATGGGTTTTGGATATTGGCGTTTGAACAGGCCTCGAATCCTGCTATGTTGATACCTTCTCTGCTGTAATCGATTGGTTTTATACTCGACTCAAGCGTAAAAAAGGGACCTAAGAAAAATTAACGAATCACTACAACAGGCTAGCACAGCTTTTTCGCAGGGTGATCTGCAATCTTCAGAAAGGATATGCCTAGCGGGACTTACGCAGAACCCGCAAGACCGGGATATTTTACATCTCATGGCGCTAATTTCTAAGGAGCGTGGACTGATGCTCCGTTCTCAGGAGTTTTTTGATGCGAGTTTGAAAGTTTCTAGTAACCAACCGGTTGTATGGTCAAATAAAGCAAATCTCCTGCGCTCGTTAGGCCAGATCGAAGAGTCGGATCGGTGCTATGAAAAAGCGGCCAAATTGATGCCTTCGTTTCGCGATGCATGGCACAATCGAGGAGCGCTTGAGCTCGAGAGAGACAATCCCTCTAAAGCTATTCGCTGGTTTGAAAAGGCTCAAAAAGTAGAGAGCAATGTGGCGACTACAACTTCTTTAATAGAGGCCCATCTATCACTTGAAGAGTATGGAAAGGCGGCCAAGTTATTAAGTAAGACTAAGAAAAAGTGGCCGGGCGATCTTTCGATCTTGGTCGGCGAAGTACGGCTCTTCATGGCTCGGGGAGAATATGCTAAAGCGCTGTCTGTTTTAGAAAGTGCGTTAAGCAGTCATCCTAACAAAGGTTTTGTGTGTTATCAGTTGGGCCTGGTTTATCTAGATCAATCGAAGATTACTGAAGCAGCGGAATGGTTGGAAAAAGCGTTAGAGATTTCTCCTGATTTGATAGATGCCCACCGAGTCTTGAATACCTTGTATCGGGAGAATAACGACCCCCGCTTTTTACTTTCTTATGCGGAGGCGATCACCAAGTTGCCCCAACACGCTCCGCTATATCACAACCTGTCGGCAGCGTATCTAAGTGTTGACGAGGTCGAGGCGGCCGGTGAGTGTCTTTCAAAAGCGATTGATGAGATTGGTAGAAACCCCTATCTGGTCCATGGGCTTGGCGTTTTTTGGTTACGTAGCGGAGATCTTGTTAAGGCTCGTCCGCTGTTGACTGAAGCCCTTTCACGATTGCCGGACAATGTTCGCTTTATGATCGATTTAGCTAATTTGAATTTGCGTGAGGAAAAGTATGGTGACGTAGAACGGAGATTGGATCATGCGCAACGAGTTGAGCCGTATAATCAAGAAATATGGGCTTATTATTCACTCCTATGGAGGCTAACAAATCCAGATCGGTACGCGTGGTTAAACCAATACGATCAATTTATTCAACAGCACGAGCTCAAGTTTAATGGAGAGTCTGGAGAATATATTGCTCGACTAAAGTCTTATCTTCTCGGGTTACACTCTGGAACCAAAGAGCCGCTTGATCAAAGTGTCAGGAACGGCACCCAGTCTTTAGATAATCTGTGGCGACACAAGTATCCTGTGATTGAGGAATTGCGCAGTTCCTTAAATCATTCGATCCAAACCTATATCGATTCTCTGGTTGTCGATGAGACCCACCCTTTTCTCAAACGAATTAAAAAATCCTATCGGGTAAGCGGTTGTTGGTCGGTTAAACTCAATAACGGTGGTTTCCATGCAAATCATGTCCATCCCCAAGGCTGGTTGTCCTGCTGTACCTACATCGCCTTACCAGATTCGGTTGAGGAAAGTGATGCGACGCAGGACGGTTGGATTAAGTTTGGAGAAAGTTCGCTCGGACTGGGGCCCAGAGAGACGATCTCTCGGACGATTAAACCCAAAGAAGGGACCTGTGTTTTTTTTCCGAGTTTTTTTTGGCATGGAACCAATTCTTTTACGGCGGCAGAACCGAGGTTGACGGTACCGCTGGATGTTGAGCCAAGCGATTAGCCGTCTAATTCGGGGTGAGTCCAGTTGATTTCGGTTCTAGTATTAGGGTCGGGTCTGTATAAGTCATTGAATGATAGGGGTATTTAAGGCTTTTTCCGGCTCGGGAATCTATGTTACTATTTGGTCGTTGTTGTAATCTATAGATGACAATTGGGAAGCGCTGCTCTTGGGGATAATATTCTGGGCAGTGTCGTGGAGAACTTTTACTTTCACTGGTGAAAAAATATGTTTGAAAAGAAACCTTTAGCTCAGGCGATAGGTGCGATCAGTGTTGCGGCGACTATGTCCTGTATACCGACGATCTCAGCTGCCGACGAGAGTGAGCTAGAAGAAATCATTGTAACCGGTTCGCGGATCGCGACCGAGGACGGTTACTCACGTGTGAGTCCGGTGACCGTCGTCACCCGTGACGATATTGATAATGCGGGCCTCACTCGAATGGAGGATGTGTTAAATCAACTGCCTTCAATAGAGACCGCCCAAAATGCCATGATATCTAATGGGGCTACTGGTCAAGCGTCGCTGGATCTGAGAGGCCTGGGCTCTTCCAGAACCCTGGTTCTGATTAATGGCCGGCGTATGGCGATGGGAGGTATCAGTACCAATGCTGCCGATATCAATCAGATCCCGGCGGGTATGGTTGAGCGGGTCGAGGTGCTCACGGGCGGCGCTTCTACCACTTATGGTGCCGATGCGGTCGCGGGGGGTGTGAACTTTGTGCTTAGAAAAGTCGACGGCGTAGAAATTAATGCAGGCGTGAGTGCTTACAATCACAAAAACAACAACACTTGGATCCAGGGACTCATGGATGCTAAAGGTTTTGATTATCCGACAGGCAACGTGACTGACGGTCGAACCGAAAATGTGGACGTCATAATTGGCGGTGATTTTTCGGATGGCCGAGGTAATGCAACCGTTTGGGGAACCTGGCGAGAGGGTGAGCCACTATTGCAAGCAAAGCGAGATTACTCGTCCTGCGCGTTGACGGGCAGTGCTACAGCTTGTGGTGGATCGGGCAACGCAATCATACCGAACTTTTACATCTCGCCTCAGTTTACAGATGCACGCGGCGTGAAAGGCTATGATTACTCAAATGGTTACAAATATCAGACGTTGGCTGCCGACTCGTCGCTGATTCCGTCTTCTGGAAACATATACAACTATAATCCGGTAAACCATTATATGAGACCGGACGAGCGCTGGTCGATCGGCGCGGTGGCAGACTACCAAATCTCTGATACCACAACCGTGTATGGTGAGTT
>CAZYHH010000105.1:0-9960 GCA_964647295.1 uncultured Pseudomonadales bacterium | reverse complement strand
TTCTTTCCGCGTTGGCGGTTTTAATTACCGAAGGGGCGAGCGTAGAGAATGCGATTGATTTCGCGAACAAATGCTCCTGCGAGGTGGTTAAAAAAAGAGGGGTCGCCACCATTTAGATTTGCCGAAGTGGTGGAATTGGTATACACAACAGACTTAAAATCTGTCGGCTGGCCAAGCCATGAGGGTTCGAGTCCCTCCTTCGGTACCAATTTCTATTTACTTACTTTTTTAGCGCTGATTTTCTTTTTGATTTTCTCTAAAGCTGGAAACTTTTGCTCGGATAATACTTTGACTACGGTTCTTAACTGCTGCTTTTCTTTTTTTGGCATATATTAATATACACTTTTCTAAAATAAGATTGAAGTTTTTTAGAATAAGGTTATTATTTATTGGTGAAACATCAGCCCAAAAGAGTTAAGAAGAACTGGGGCCACGAACTCTGGTTAGCCAACGACGAGCCTAATAACTATTGCGGAAAAATTCTTCATGTTAAATCTGGTCACAGTTTCTCCATGCATTTTCACTCAAGAAAACACGAAACTTTCTATATTTTAAGCGGGAAATGCAGGCTCAAGACTCTAGACACCCAGACTGCGGCGGAAATAGAAGAGGAGCTATACGAAGGCGACTGCTACATCATCAACAAGCTGGTACCCCACCAAATAACTGCAATAACTGACTGCGACATAATTGAAAGCAGTACATTCCACGAAGACTCAGATAGCTACAGGGTATGGATATGAAAGATAAATACCTAGGCCTTATCGAGCAAATAATTGAGCAGGCGGAAAGAGACGACCAGAAACTCAAGGAGTATTATTTATTAAAAAATAAAGCCAGTAAGTCTGAGGGTGACGGTTTCGTACTATTTTACCTGAGAGTGCTTAGAGACATGATCCAAGATAATGACTCCTGACTACCTAGTTTGCGAATACGAATTACCTATCCCGGAAGAAGTGGCTGAGTTAATGGTCACTACGATAGACTGGGACGAGGCAGAGTTCCATACATACTCATTCATTGGTTCGCCGCCGCTAGACTTCGAGAAATATACCATCAGTTCTGATGGCCAACTATACAAAGAAATAATCAAGAAGGAGTTCGCGCGAGACGATAAGGGGTCGATTGACATCGTGGAGAGTTACGACGGGATAGAGAGGCAGGAGCACACCGGAGCGGTAGTCTTCTCGATACTTCACCTTGATAAAGAATATGATTTTTATTTAGAATTTGAGGGGCTATTTTGGAAAGGGGACATGAAAGAAATCCAGCTACTAGAGTGGGAGAAAGCGGATAATAAAAAGAGAAAAGAAATACAGAAAGACCTCGAAAAATTAGTAACAAAAACCAAAAAAAATGAGAAAAGCTTACTAAAAAAGATAAAAACACCAATTCATGCCATTTTAGCGCTTATTTTTGGCTTGATAAGGTATACGTTAGGGTTTATAGTTAGGATAACTTGGAAAGTGCAGAATTTTTTTAGCTGAAAGGTGAATTGTGGGAATTAGAAGCTTATTTAATTTGATGAAGGAACCTAGCCCGTCGGGGGTTAATAATTCTTACACCTCGCTACCAAACGAGTGCGTCCGAGAGGTGTGTTGTCACGTAACCGGCGAAGGAGGCATGCCGAGCGCACCCACCCCGAGCGGGGACTGCTTTTTCAAGGAGCACGCGGAGGAAGGGGAATGAGGCTTGACCATATAGCATACAGAAGCGCAGACAGGAATAAGACTGCTAAATTCTTTGAAGAATGTTTAGGCTACTCAATCGGTGCTGAATTTGACCTAGAGTTCGATGACGGCAGCACGACTAAGTGTATAGCGATGGCCCCACCAGAGGAAAGACACTCACTTACTCCAGAGTGGGAAGTGCTATTAGCCGATAAGGATGAAGGCTCTTCGGGTGACTTAAATTTTATACCATACCACGCACCTCCCGAGATTTTCGTTAGCGACGGGCCGAAAGGCTCAATAGTTGGTGACTGGGTCGAAGAACGAGGAGGCGTAGGGGGCATCCACCACATAGCCTATCACGTTGACGACGTGGAAAAAACAATGGAAGAATGGAAAAATAAAGGGTTCGTTGAGTTTTACTCAGAAAAACCCTTAACGTGTGAAGAGACGAAGCTCGTGCAAGTATTCAGTAAACCCTCCGAGCTAACGGGGGTGGTATACGAATTAATAAACAGAAGCCAAGCAAATAAAGGGTTCTGCGAAAAGAATGTTAAAGCCCTAATGGAAAGCACTAAAGATGATATTAAGAGAGAGTGAGATGCAATACGAAGGCAGAAACTACATAGACGGGGAATGGACGAGTACGGAGACGATGTATTCTAAGCTCAACCCGTCTACGGGCAAGGCTTTAGGGGCATTCCCCCTTACCCAAGACGATGAAATTTTAAGAGCAGTTAGCGCCGCGCGAGAAGCTTTTAAAACTTGGAAAAAAGTAAGCCGCTTCACCCGCTCCGACTACTTAAATAGGGTCGCCCAAATAATTGAGGAAAGAAAAGATGAACTAGCGAAAGTAATCTCCCTAGAGACAGGCAAGACCGTTAACGAAAGCATAGCAGAGGTCAATGAGGCGTTACATATGGCTCAGTTCGCTTTCGGATCGGGCAGGTACGCCCACGGAGAGGCAGTATCTTCGGAAATCGCAGACAAAGATGCCTACATGCTTCGTAAGCCCAAGGGTGTAATTGCTATTGTAACACCTTTTAATTTTCCACTGGCAATCGGGATGTTTTGGAATGCCGCCCCAGCGCTAGTGGAAGGAAACACTATTGTAATAAAACCAAGTGAAGATGCCCCGATGTCAACTCAAATGGCTGTGCGAATCTATGAGGAAGCTGGCGTGCCTCGTGGAGTCATTAATTTGGTGCATGGTGATGGGGCTAGTGGTGATGTTCTGGTTAGGGCTGGTGTCGATCATATTTGCTTTACTGGTTCTGCTGCGGTCGGACAACATATTCGTAGAGTTGCTGCAGACTCTTGGCATAAAACTACTAGCTGCGAGCTAGGAAGTAAATCTGCCTGTATTGTTTTTGACGATGTAGAATACAGCCTTACCATGCCAGCCACAGTAGCTAGCGCCTTTAAGCTTTCAGGGCAGCGCTGCGTTTCTTCCGGAAGGATGTTGGTACAGAGAACAATCTATGACGAGTTCGCCAGAAGGTTCGCTCAAGAAGCCTCAAAGCTCAAAACCGGAAACCCCTTTCGCAAAGTTTTCGGCTCGACAGGAACCCCAGATGCCATTTGTTGGGAAGATTATCTGCCAGATGAAGATATCTATTACGGGCCGATCATTAACCGACAGGGGTTCAATAAAATAAAAGAGTATAATGACATGGTCTTGGCAGACCCGAAAGCAGAAGTCTTACTAGAGCCCACATACGAAGATGTAAATGGTAGGGCTTTTTATTCAACCCCTATGGTGTATAAAAGTGAGTGGCGCGAAGCAAGCCAAGCACCCTACCTTAGGGACGAGGTATTTGGGCCGCACGTAGCAATTATACCTTTCGATACTTTAGAAGATGGAATTAATATTTATAACGATACTGACTATGGCTTGGCGGTGGGTGTGCTTACGAATGATTTTCGCAAAGCACGAATCCTCCGAGATGAATGCGATGCAGGAATGATTTACTGGAACGGCGGTTCTATCGCTGCCGAATCTCACCTTGCGTTTGGCGGGGTTAAAAAATCCGGAAACGGATTCCCGAGTGCGGCAAGAACCTTCAGAGCAGTAACGCACGAGGTTAGCTGGACAGTAAACCACGCGGACGAACTAACCTTCCCTCAAGGAATGAAATAATTGCAAGTCAAAAGGACAAAAAAAGAATATCTATGCCATACCCATAAAACCGTAGCGATAAAGAACAAGAACGGGGAGCTAGAAATAGTCCCGACGAAAAACTGCAAAGCGGGAGACATTGTGTGGATCTTAGATATTAATAACAATTTTATAAAAACCGTAATATTTTAAGTGATGAAAAAAGCTGCTGTATTAGGCGTAGGGAGAATGGGCCAAGCCATAGCTTGGTGCATGAATAAATTGGGGTATTATGTCATAGGAATGGATTCTTATGAGGGGGCATCCGCTAGTTTTAAAAAATATATCCCAGAAGATGCGGGTCGGTTTTATTTGACAGACGAAAATAATGCCGACAAGATGATGGAAACGTTTATTCTTAAAGAAAAGCCGGACGTAGTAATCAGCAGCCTTCCCTACCACCAAACAGAAATGATTGGGTATTGGTGCATTGATAATGAATTCCGTTACTGCGACTTAGGTGGAAGAGTTGATGTTTCGCGTAATATTAATAATCATGCAGAAGGAGTAGCTAAAGTTCCCGTTATGACAGACTTGGGGTTGGCTCCGGGATGGATCAACATCATGGCTGAGTGGGGTTATAGCGAAATGCACGGTAAGGTGGACGATGTAAAAATGATGGTGGGCGGGCTTCCGACAATGGAAGTAAATCGCCCCCTAGATTATATAGTAACTTGGTCCATAGATGGCTTAATAAATGAATACAGGGATGATTGCGAGGTGCTTTCTAGCGGTAATATTTTAACCCTTCCCGGTATGAGGGGGTATGAAAAAGTTTTCTTTAAGAGTCTAGATAAAAAGCTTGAAGCCTTTTATACTAGCGGCGGCGCTTCACACTCTATAGCCTCAATGAAGGAGAGGGGGGTCAGGAATTGCTCATATAAAACCCTCAGATACATCGGGCACAGAGATGCGGTTCAATTCCTAATACGTCAGTCAGAGTTGAATGATGACTGCTTAAAACAAATATTTAAACGGGGCTGCAGGAAGCCAGATGGCGCGCTGGGAGAAATGACGAAGGACATGGTATTGATGAAAACAAAGCTTTCAGGAGAAAGACTCAAATGGAGCAAAGAGCTAGTAGTTTTCCCCCAAAATGATTTTAGCGCCATGCAGAGAGCAACCTCCTCCCCCATATCTGCCGTGGCCAGCTTAATGGCTGAAGGAGAACTAGAGGGAGACAGAGAGCAACACAGGGATTATTGGACCAAGTATCCCTCGAAGCTAACCTACAAAGACATCCCCTTTGAGAAGTTCAACTCCAAACTAGAGGAGCTCGGGCTGGACATCTTGTAATGAGGAAGTCATATAACTTATACAAAGAAATAACCCTAGTAAGAAAGTCTAAAAAGGGTGACGCCCTAGCTTTTGAAGAGCTAATCTTTCGCAACGATGAGAAAATTACAGCCTCGATCTTACAGCTTTGCAAGCAAAACTTTCATGACGCACAAGATATCAAACAAACCACGTTCTTGAAGTGTTGGAAATATATAGGTAAATTTAAAGGGGACTCCGCCTTTTCTACTTGGGCAATTAGGATAGCTAAAAATTCTTTCTTCGATTTATATAGAAAAAGAAAAAATAAACCAGAGTATTCTTGGGAGGCTCTAACACAGACAGAGAAAGACGACGGCTTCCAACAAAAACCCCAAATAGTAGAGTTGACCGGTGCGACGAGCGGGAAAGTAGTTACCGAACCCCTTGAACAAGAAGAGTTTAGGAAAAAAGTTAAGAAAACCATAGACTCTTTACCAAAAAATCATAAAAATGTTTTAAAATTAATATTAGAAGATAATGACATCACCTACGAGGAGATAAGCAAGCAACTCCAAATCCCGCTCGGCACAGTGATGTCCAGAATTTATTACGCAAGAAAAAATGCTAAAACGAAAAATGCGGCATGAAAAAAGCTCTTTTATTAGGGGACTCCCATACGCACTGTGTGTCAGTGATGACGGGCGTCGATGTAGACATCAGGCTGTGCAAACGGCAATCCGCTACAGCCCACGGCATAAACAGCCCAGACTCGAGGTCTAATTCTAATAGTTTTTTCCTGAATTTCTTACAAGACAAGCCAACCCCAGACATGAACTCGCCGCGTACCGTATACCACGCAGCCCTAAAAGAAAAACCGGCGGACTTTATTTGCTTTATGCTTGGCGAGATAGACTGCAGGAGCCTAACCCACAAGAAAGGATTAAAAAACTGGAAGGAAACACTAACGCAGTCTGCAAATAATTTGGTTAAATTCATACGAACGAACCTTAAAGGGTTCCCGCCAGAAAGAATTGCGTTACTTCACCCGCACCTATCAAAGAGCGCGGAACCAAACATGCTACTGAACATAGAGGGTCCGGCGGGGTCAGCCAAAGCCTTGAGAAAGATGACAGAGTTTACTTTATTTTATACTTCTAGACTTGACGAGGTAGCAAAAGAAAATAACTACATAAGCTTCGGAATAAACAATGAAATACTAGACCCCGAAACCGGAGTTGCCCTACCAGAGCTATTAGCAGATAAGAAAGATAAATATCACCTTGATAGACCAAACAAAGACGGGGAGAATCTATTGGAAAAACTGTGGGCTGAAAAATTTCAAAAATATATTTTATAAATAGCAAATAAAATACATCCATTAACCTTGACCTAACTGTAAATATATAGTACAAAGGTAATAGATGAGCGAACCAGAAAAATCAAAAAAGAAACGAGGCCGCAAACCAAAGCTTGATAAAGAACACCAAGAGTTAGCTCGTCGTTACGAGATGGCGTGGTACTCTCTATACTACAAAAAAGCGCCGTTTGCCCAGTGTGCCATTATCGAGGAGCCCCACGGCCGACACGCTAACGAGCTCGCAAAAGAAACCAGAAGACTAGCGGAGTCAAATCGAAAGATTGAGGTCGTAGACAAGGCCAAGCAATACCTCGAAGCTAGCGGCAAATTTTATTAAAATAAAAGCTTGACTACCCCGTAAATGGCCTGTAATATGAGGATATGCTAGATTGCGACACAGCCCTAGGCAAAACCTTTATTAGAAATGAAAATAAAGTCGCTAATATCCTATCTGAAAAATACGGGTACACCCTAGCCAAATACTCCGACTCTCAGTCCGGAAAAAGCGTATCGAACGATAGATTAATTCTCAAAGAGATCAACGGAACCCCAATTTTACAAGGCATTGCTGAAATAAAGTCTAGAAGAACTGCGGGTGGTAAAAAATTTGATTATGATTATCTAAAAGACGCCGGTACTTACTTAATTTCCCATCACAAAATCGTGGACGGGCAAAAGCTTTCCTCCTTGCTGAAAGTTCCATACCTTGTTATAGTAGACCTTATGGAGGATAGTTGGATTTTGTCTTGGAAAATTACAGATTCTACTGGAAAATTTTTATTTGATTTCCAAGTAGAACAAACGAAAACCCAAGACACCTGCAACGGCGGGGTCGCTTTTAGACATAACGCCTTCCTACCCCTGTCTAAAGCTAAAAGAATCCTAAAAAATTGAATTTTAAACCGACGGAAAAATAGCCACTCAGGGTGGACGATATACACTATGATCACAGTTTGGACAAATGGATGCTTTGATATTCTCCACAGGGGGCATATTGAATTATTTAAATTTGCGAAAGAATCTTTCGATGCAGAGTTAGTGGTTGGCTTAGACACCGATGTACGAGTCAAGGCCATGAAGGGTAAAGATAGACCAAAGAACACCCTCGAAGACAGGATGGAGCTTATTTCCTCAATTAGATATGTAGATAGAGTGTTTTCATTTGGCTCCGACCAAGAGCTTGCCAATCTAGTAAAAATGATCTCTCCCGAATACATGATAGTGGGGTCGGACTACAAGAAGGAGGAAGTTATTGGCTCCGAATACGCCAAAGAAGTATTGCTTTTCAATAAAGTAGAAGGTTATTCTTCTTCGAATTACTTAAAATAAATATTATGAGTGTAAAATACATAGAATGTGGTACCTCTCATACAAAGAGATTCAGGAGCTTCTTCGAGAGACTGAAGAAGAGTACATTCATAAAATCAAATCTTCAAGCGATTACGACGATAAGAAATACAACACCACAGCAGTTTTTGTCACAAGGAAGATAAGAAATAAACTATATAACGCGATGAAGAAAAAATATGAGTGAAGTAACAGTCAAGGGAAACTCCCTAGAGAGAGCCCTCAAAGTCCTAAAGAAAAAAGTAGCCAGAGAAGGCACCTTAAAAGATGTCTACGAAAGGCAATTCTATGAGAAGCCCAGCGTTAAGAAGTACAAGAAAAAGCGCCTCGCCAAACACGTTGCGAAATTAGCCTCACAAGAGGACAGATACTACAGATCTAAAGTATGAATAACCTTTTAGAAAAAACTAAAACTTATCTGGTCGGCCACATGCAGTACGCCAATGGGCGTAATTGGAGGGAATATGCCGAGGAAGAGCTTTCCAAGCTGAATATCACGGTTTTTAACCCATACAAAAAACCATTCGTTAAAGATGTCGACGAGGGCGAAGAGACAAGGGGGAAAATCGCCGACGATATGGAAAATGGTCACTACAGCGACGTAGCGAACAGGATGAAGCTAATTAGGAGCTATGACTTAAATTTAGTAGACAGGTCTGACTTTATTATAGCTCACCTTTTACCAGACGTTGCAAGCTGGGGTAGCGCGGAAGAGATAGTTACCGCAGTCAGAATGAAGAAGCCTATCTTTATTTCAATGGAGGGTGGAAAGACTAAAACCCCCTTATGGATGATGGGCATGCTTCCTCATCATTATATTTACGACTCTATCGAGGAGGTGTTAGATATGCTACAGCAGATTGATAGCGGTGCAAAGAAGATCGATAGCGATAGATGGAGACTGCTCAGGAAGGAGCTTCGCTAAATATGAGAATACTTCCAGACTGGTTATATAACATAGAGCGGAAGCTTGATAGCTGCAATCACATCATGGAATTAGGCAGAACTTGTCTAGCGTTTTGTACTCTAATACTTCAGGTTGTTATTCTTCTTAAATTATTTAATATTATTTAATAAAATGAAAGACGAAAAAGATAATTGCGTTTCATGCGGCGAAGAAACGCCGTATAATAAAAACGAGCACATAGATAATCGTTACCACTATGTAGAGTGCGCGGGGCAACTCTGCAAAGATTGCTGGGAAAAAGTATACGATGGAGAAGGGTGATAAATCCCCCCTTTGGCAAATACAACCAGACTCGGATTGCTTTTTGGCTTTATCTCGTTCAGTTCGATTCAGTAACCTTGGACCCGCCGTCCCCCTTGGGGTGGTCAACTGGGATAAGAGCGAGCACCACGGAAAAGGCCTAATAGCCAACCAAGATATACCCAAGGGGCAATTGGTACACGTTACCCACGTTTGGAGCAGAGAGTATAAGTCTTGGGCTAACGTGGTGCCGGACTGCATGTATAACCACTCAAAAATAAAAGAAAATTGCGAAATAAAAACAACAGGGGAAACTAAATCCCTGCTAACCTTAAGGGGGATTAAAAAGGGGGAGGAACTTTTTACAGACTATACGAAAGATAAAGACCTAGAGCAGCCCGAAGATGGTTGGAAAGAATGAGGATTGAAGAAGACATAAAGCTAGACTACAAGGATGTCCTCTTGCGCCCCAAGCGCTCAGAGTTAACATCCCGCAAGGAGGTAGACTTGGTGCGTGAGTTTACTTTCAAGAATGCCGGTGGTGAAGGCGCAGACCCCAAAGGTTATAGTTGGAAGGGAGTACCTATTGTGGCTTCAAACATGGATACAGTTGGTACATTTGAAGTGGCCAAGAGTCTTGCTCAATACCACATGCTTACCTGTATCAGTAAGCACAACGATGTAAACAGGTGGGCGCACAAGCTGAATGGCTATGGGGTTTACAAAACTCAAGAACAAAAGGAGGCTAACTCTGGAGAAGGGGCTTGGAAATACGAACGAGGAGCAAAGAGTTGGCAAAGTAGAATTTATGACCACCTTTGCCCTTCTATTGGTATCAAATATGATCCAAATAAAATGGATGATATAGATTATTTAAACAGTATTCAGTGGAACTTTTATCATAATAGGTTCGTATGTATTGATGCAGCCAATGGATATACATCAAGGTTTTGTGATTTTATTA
>CAZYHH010000104.1:0-9963 GCA_964647295.1 uncultured Pseudomonadales bacterium | reverse complement strand
AAGCGGTTAATCAGGAATTTGTCAATCGCAATGCCGCGGCAACCCGAAATAGTGCTAGTCAAGCTCGAAGAACTTCTAATAGCGCACCAGCTCCCGCGGCTCGCCCTGCAGAAACCCAGTCAGGAACTTGCGGTGGTGATGAAGATATAGACGATGACTTTTAGTCGTTAGATTTTTGTTGGTGTCTTGACGTTAGAGTCAAAGATTATGCGACTCAACTTGGTAGTCCTGGTCGAGTTTTGTTGGCTCTTGCGGTTGTGCTTTTTATCGTTATTGGTGCTTGTCACACCACCAAGTTTCTCGGAGGAGCGAGGGTGGTTTGGATCGCTGTTTTCCAATGAACCCCAAAGTCAGTCGGAAAGATTACTAGAGACCTATGGCGGTAATCGTACAGAGATCCTTGATGAAGAAGTCTATTCTCAGGATGGGTTCATTTTTTTTGCGTATCGCGAAGAGGTCACAAGTGAGGACGAACTCGAGATGGATCTCGAATGGCGCTTGACGAGCGATGGAATGCTAGCGGTCTCAGATCTTATGGACGGCCTGGTTATGGAGGCCTGTGGTAAAATTAATAGCAGTATCGAATTACCCAGTGCGTCGGTACCTGAGCAGGGAATCATAGATGGTTACTACGTATATGTTTTAGCTGCCCCCAAAGAGGAGTTGGATTTACAGATTGATCGCATCTGCTCGCCCTAGTTCTCGTTGTTTGGTGAATTAAGTGTTGTGGTAGTTGAATTGTCATAACAACAAATTGGCAGACAAATCACTTTATTGGGTTAATATCTGTTCCTGGCTTTTGAGTTTTTTTACATGGTCTATTTATTAATTGAGAGCATGAGAGGTGAAATATGAAAATTTGGAGTGTCTTAATCGTCGTGTTGGTTACCTTGGGCTGCGCTTCGAATCCTGCGCCTGGAACGACTGCTGCGGCGGCAGCTCAAGAGGAAGAAAAACAAGAGCGTCAAAAGACGATTCAAGAAACTGCAGTGGACGAGGCACCAGACTGGTATGTGACGCCGCCGGTTTCGGATACAGCGTTGTATGGCATCGGTGAGGCCCTCCAAGATACGCTAAAAGCTGCCAGGCGTGCGTCGGTGCTGTCCGCGCAAGCGGATTTGGCCAGTCGAGTTGAGGGTTATGTGAAAGGCAAGACCGAGGCCATGTTCGATAGTGAGACCTTCGAGGCGCTGGGAGTCGATCAGTTTATTACGGATGTTATCAAAAGCGTTACAGGGCCCACGCAGCTCTCTGGGTTGACAGTTCTGGATAGCAAGTTTGTAGCGGTTGAAGGAAAAATCCAAGCCTACGCGATAGTAGAGTACCCGGTAGGTGTTGCTAATCGAGCTCTGGTCGATGAATTAAAGAGGGATCAACGTCTCGATCAGGAAGCTAGACGTTCGAAGGCCTTTGCAGAGTTGGAAGAGGAGCTGGCAAATCTGGAAAATCAATAAGCGACCGCATGAGCTGCATTGTATTGACGGACATTGAGAATTGAGTGGCTGGGTGAGATCGCCACTTATTTTAGCCTTCTTTTTGATCGCGCCTTTAGCGTGGTCTGCTGATAAAAACCTGGTAGAAGTTCAAGTGACCAGCGATCCTAGCGGGGCGAGGGTGAGTATGAGGTCGGGCCAAAGCTGTTTTACGCCGTGTTTCCTAAAGCTTTCCCGAAAACGAGAATCGTTGATCATTGTTTCTAAGCGCGGTTTTCGCACTTCAGAAATTAATTTTCGACCAACAAGAAAGCAGAAAAAATTGCACATTTCTTTGGTTGCCGAAGCCTCTCCAGAGCTCAATCTCGATAATTCAGGTTCTCAAAAAGGAACTGTTTGGCCATCTAATGCTTTCATCGATAATTTCAAATTGCCTCAAAGGGAAGCAAATGCTCACGATGTTGCGGTTATCGTCGGTAATTTCCTTTATCAGCATGAGGATATACCCGACGTTTCCCCGGCGAGGAATGATGCGCAGCTTATGCGCCGGTATGTCATCCAAACGTTGGGTATCAACCCTGAAAATGTGATTTATAGGGAAAATGCTACCTACGGTACATTAGTGGCGTTGTTTGGCGATGCTTCTTCGTCAAAGAGCAAGCTCAAGAGCGCGATCACACCGGGCATCAGTCGGGTATTTATTTACTATTCTGGACACGGTGCTTCGAGTGGTTCCTCGAGCTTCCTAGTGCCGGTGGATGGCGAGCCTTCCTTTTTAGAGAGTATTGGCTACCCAATTGATTGGCTATATCTTAATTTAAGTAAGCTAGAAGCTATTGAGCGGACCGTGGTTTTGGAAAGTTGTTTTTCTGGGAACAGTCATGCGGGCACATTGATTAAAAATGCGAGTCCCGTCCAGATTCGTTCTCGGGTTACGAGTGTGCCCGATAATGTCAACGCGATAACGGCTACTTCTAAGGCGCAAGTGGCCTCTTGGGACGAAACATCTGCTTTGAGTTTGTTTACTAAACATTTTTTGCTCGCACAGGCGGGATCAGCTGATCGGTTTCCGAACGGGAATGAGGATGAAAAGGTATCAAATAAGGAAGTCGAACGGTATGTAGGAGACCGTGTACGACAAGATGCGTTGCGATTATATGATCGTCAGCAGAACCCGCAATTTATGTTTGTATCTTATTAACCAACCCCTCTATCGAATGATCTCGTTTGTCTGTGTGATCCTGTTAGATTATTGATGGCTTCAATATTCAGGATGGCTTTGCGGGAGGATCTCAATCCTTATAGTGATTTGAGAGTGATTTCGGAATTTTCTGGTCAGCTAATATTATTTTTGAGAACCTTATTACGGAAGATAAACCATTGGTGGTACGAAATATGAGTGACGCAGTCGAACGGGTCTTTGAACAGCTGCATGAACTGGATAATATGACGATGCAAGGGTTTATAAGAGAGATCGAAAACGAGTTGCTGATGGTCGCATTGAAAGATAGTCCGGCCAAGACCACGGAAAAATTCTTAAGTAACATGTCTAAACGTGCCAGATCGATGTTTCTGGAAGAGATGGAGCGGATGACATGGGTCACGCCCGAAGATATTAAGACAGCCCAGCAGAAGTTGGTCGCCTTAATTGCACAGCTTGTTCAAAAGGGGAGGATGTCTATTCCTCCATCGATTGTGTTGCCCGATGATGCGCGGATCAAATCCATGGGCACACGAATTGAGGATCGTATTGAGGAGATGGACAAGAAGCTCGACTTGTTATTGAGGGGCATTGAAGAACTTAGGCGAAAAATACGTTAAGCGATTCTTTGATGGGGAGTGAAAAAAGGGGGTTTTGGGAGAAGCTGTAGATATGAATGATAAACCGATGACAGCGATCGTAGAGTTTCAAGTTAATACTCAGACGACTAGTGTCGAGGAATGGCTCGAGGAATGGTCTAAGCGAGCAGAGGATGCTCGAGTTGGAGAACCTCAGACACCATCTTATGCGGCCGCGATAAATTCTGAGGTGGATAACAACATTTTGGTGTTTGAACGATATTCCCAGGGAGATAGTAGTCTAAAGGAACATTTGAATCGGACGGCTCACGGTGAATTACATAAACGAATGGGTGATAAAAATATGACCAAGCGGCGCGTCATGGGTACTCGCTTCACCGATGTCGAAGAGTATGGGTGGTGGTCCAGACCAGAGCAACAAGATGTCATGATGAGACCAGGCGTGATTTTGACGGTTCTGGGCATGAGATTTTCTTCCGAACAGCAGCGAAAAAAATTCATACAATTATCTCAAGCGCACGCCGACTATTGCTGGACAGAAGAGCCCGATACGTTGATTTACAGTGGCGGCCTGGCGTTATCAGATGCCGATAGAGAATTAGATATAAAGGCGGGAGATCTTATTTTTGTGATGGCATCGACTGACATGGAGGCGATGGTAAAACACAGAGACGACCCCAAGCACGTGGCTATTGGAGAGCAACTTTCTGCAGAAGGGATAAATGTCGAAGGCACCTTCTTGCGTTCATACGAAACTACGGGCGATGGATATCTCTGGAAATAGTGATTTTCTCCTTCGAGCCTTAGTGCTTTTTTGGTAGCCTGTTTTTTTTAAAGTATTGGAGGGACGATGAGTGCTATCTCACCAAAAGATGGACCGGTTGCCGTTACAGGCTGTTCGGGATTCACGGGCGGACACATGGTCCGCGAGCTGGTACATCATGGATATTCGGTTAAGGCGTGTATCCGGGATGCCAGCTCCTGGCGAGGACAAGACTGCATTGAGTATCTCAGTCGACTCCCAAATGTCGAGATAATAGATGGATGCGACTTGTTTACTGGGGGTTCTTATGACGATGCCTTCGCCGGAGCTTCTGCGGTTTTTCATGTGGCCGCCGTGCTAGGAAATTCCGCCGACGGAAAATCCCAACCACTGGGCGCGGGAGACATCGCAAAAGATGTATACGCTGGCGGGTTAGTAGGGACTCAGAATGTCATCGATTCTGTCAATAAAAGCGAAAGCGTTTCGCGAATCGTTTATACCAGTTCGATGGCCGCGGTCTCTGGCGCAAAGGGGGCCACGCTCGCTGATGGTTATGAATGGATAGAGACCGATTGGTCTTCGGATGGCGTTGATGAAGAACTCTGGAATAAGCCTCAAAATTCCTACGCGAAGAGCAAGGTAGATACAGAGCGCTTGATTAATGAGGCCGCGCAGTTAAGCGCCGGAAAATGGGACGCGATCACCATGAATCCAGCGATGATCTGTGGGCCGATTTTGTTTAAAGCTCAGGTCGGACAGTGGATCGAACAGATTGGCCGAGTGGCTGCAGGGCTCGAGCCCAACTGGCCATCCAAATACGACATGTACTACAACATTATTGATGTCAGGGATTTAGTTAAAGCGCATCGTCTCGCTGCAGAGTCTGCGGTTGATCATGAGAATACCCAGGGGGGCAGTCGATACATCATGCATGGATCAGGCGGTCGGTCTGCATTGCGTTTGGGTTCTGAAATCGCTCAAATCATAGCTGAGCATTTCCCGTCGTTTCATTTGGGTATCCCGGCTACCGTCACCAGTAAAGGGGATCCGATACAAATTGAATCGAGAGTGCTTAATGATTCAAAAAAAGCTAAATCAGTGCTAGGCGCAACCTTTCGTTCGGTTGAAGAAACGATACGAGAAGTCGTGGAGACATCGATCGAGCTTGGCGTGATCTCGCCTCAATTAAAAGATTAAATCTTTTAATTGAGGTCTTAGCTATTATTGGGTCAGACCGAAATTCTCGCTAAGCATATCCTGCTCGAGTAATCGCGCGCCGCGCAATATGCCGCCCATGGAGTAGTTGCCCTCGTGGCAGGCATATTCGTATACCTTTTCGTCGGTCGAGCGCCAGGTGTACTCTCCCGACCACGGCTTAGTCCAAACTTCCGGATCTTCAACGGTAAAGCTGTAGTGCAGATCACCATTGTCTAGTTTGGTGAAGCGTTCGATGACATGAAGGTCTTCTGAACCGCCCCGCGCCTGTCGGCTAGCGGGAATGAAGTTGAGCGTGTCGATGACCAGAGTCTTGCCTTCCCACCAACCGATGGAATCTCCCAACCAGGATGATTGATCTTTCGGTAAATGCTCGGAGTTAAGTCGGACGATTCTCGCGTCGTGAACCATTTCAATCAGGATCATGATGTGGGTGTCTGTTTGAACGATGCGCTTGTAATTATTGTAAAGACTCGGAAAAGTTGGTGTTGCTCCCGTAAAACCGACGACGCAGCGTTCAGAAATACCCAGCATTTCTGGCCCGTCGTAGGGCCCATTTCCATCGACATTAAGCCACCAGGCAGTGCCATCATTGGGTCTTCTGAGTTTTCGTCTTTGTAATGCTTGATCCATAGCAGTTTCTGTCAGTGATGGCATGCGTCCATTTGGCGGGTCAGTGATAATCGATGTCCTGAAGGTGCCATTAACCTGAATAACATCTGAGCCGGGGTCGACCCAAAAATTGTTGTAACCGCCCACGTTGCCGGCGCCGCTAGATTCTCGGAATTCATCGCCAATCCCAATAGGGGGGGCTCCGCCGCTTGGGGGTGCTTCGGTTATGGGCCCGCGATTTCTGGATCGGTCGGCGACACGATTTTGATTGTCCAGGATGATTTTGTTGGCCTGTTCCGGGGTTAAATTAAGGCTGTTTCCGAATTCCTTGGGCCGGTTAAGTGGTGTCAGCGTTGAGACATCATAGGTTCCCGATAGGTCGGGTATGTCCGGTTTTGCATAGGCATGGCTGGCCAAGATAAGGCTCAGTGTGAACACAGCAAAAGTGGTTCGTTCAATTCGTGATACTTGGTTCATCATTCTCCTCCCGGATGAATCAGTGGTCTTTAATTAGGTCTTCATGACGTTAGTCAGTGCTTCGGGTCTTAAGCGCAGTATGAATTGTCCTATCTTTAATCTAAAGTATTTCTATGAGGTTTTGGAGTTACTAGGTTGTCTATTTATAAATTGCAGGTCAATGGCGAAGAACACGAAGTTAATGTAGATCCCAACATGCCGTTGCTATGGTTGTTACGGGATGTCATGGGATTGGTTGGCACGAAATATGGTTGCGGTATAGGTCAATGCGGCGCCTGTACGGTCCATTTGGGAGGGATTGCGGTGCGCTCATGCCTTGTGCGAGTGTCGGATGTTTCTTCTAAGCCGATTAAAACCATTGAAGGACTGGCGGATGGCATCAAATTACATCCGCTCCAGGAAGAGTGGATCGAGCAGGACGTCGCACAGTGTGGTTATTGTCAGGCTGGGCAGATCATGAGTGCCGCTGCTCTGTTAGAACAAAATAGTTCCCCGAGTGAAGATGAGATCGAGTCGGCGATGGCTGGCAATTATTGTCGTTGTGGCACCTACAACCGGATCGTTAGCGCGGTAAAGTCTGCGAGCGAAAAGATGTCTGTGAGCTACTTTGATCCAAAGACTGAGGGGGCAAGCGCATGAAACAAGCGAAAATCTAGCGAAGATCAAAACGAGAAAATGCAGAGATCGCTCAGCTAGCAAAGCTAGACCGGCGCTCTTTTATCAAACTTTCGGGAGCGGTGAGCGGAGGTTTTGCGATCGCTGCTCTGGCACCGGATTCTCTGTCTGATGAAAACGCAGCTAACCTGGTCTCTAGCGCAGAGCTAAACGCGTTTGTTAGCGTGTCGTCAGACGGCAAAATCACGATCTATTCTTCTCTTCCCGAAATGGGACAAGGCGTCAATACGGCGTTGCCTATGGTAATTGCTGAAGAGCTGGGCGCTCGGTGGGAAGACGTTGAAGTGCTGAGCGCGCCGTTGAATGAGGATGATTATGGTCGTCAGAGCGCGGGTGGCTCGACCAGTATTCCTAGGACCTGGGATCAAATGCGCAGGATGGGCGCTTCTGCGCGAGAGATGTTCATTAGCGCGGGTTCACTGGTATGGAGTTGCCTAGAGAAGAACTGACGGCGAGGGACAGCAAAGTCATACATCAGGCGGGTAGATTTATGACCTTTGGACAGTTAGCTTCTTTGGCAGCAAAACAGGAAGTGCCAGACCCCGATGCCATTCGGTTCAAGGCTCGCGAAGACTACACCATTATTGGGACCTCCGTGTCTGGGGTCGATAACCTGGTGATATCTACCGGGGCGGCTTTGTTTGGTATCGATACACAACTTCCAGATATGGTGTATGCGGCCTATCAAAAGTGTCCGGCCATCGGTGGTGTGTTTGTGAGCGCCAATCTTGAAGAAATTAAGCAGATGCCTGGTATTGTGGACGCATTTCCTATTAGGGGAAATGGCGACGTTCGTCAGTTATTGGATGGCATCGCGATTGTTGGCGATTCCACTTACTCAGTTTTTAAGGCCAAAGAGCAATTAAAGATTGAATGGGATGAGTCTGGTGCTTCCAAGGATAGCTGGACCAAAATGGTTGACCGAGCTCAAAAGCTCAGGGGTACTCGCGGGTCTGAATCGGTAATTGATAAGGGAGACGTAGAACGAGAGTTTGCTGATCCGCGCACTATAAAAAGGGTGTCGATGACGAAAAAGACACACTAGAAATGTGGTTACCCCATCAGATGGCTAGCCGCACGATTCCCACTCTAGAATCAATGTTTGGGGTGGAGGGCGCCGACATGACGATTCATCCTGTTCGACTCGGAGGCAGTTTTGGGCGTCGTATCTATACCGAGTATGCCTGTGAGGCGGTCTCGATTTCGAAGCAGGTTGGCAAGCCGGTCAAGCTGACTTGGACGCGCGAAGACGATGTTCGTCATGATTTCTATCGTGTGGGCGGCTTCCAGTCGGTCAAGGGTGCGGTAGATAAGAGGGGGAAGCTGGTCGCCTTTGAAGATCATTTTATTGGTATGCATTACAACGGGAGACCTGTTTCGGGGTCTCGCTTCTCGGCCTCGGAGTTCCCATTACTGAACGTTGACAACGCGTACGCGTCGAAGACTATGTTTGATATCCAGACCCCCTGCGGGCCCTGGCGAGCGCCAGGCGCAAATACCACGGCTTTCGTCGTCCAGAGTTTTTTGGATGAGTTGGCCCATGCATGCGGCCGCGATTATCTTGAGTTTTTGTTAGAGACTATGGGAGAGCCACGGTGGTTCGATGTCGGTAACGTACGCTCTCTTAATACAGCGCGCGCGGCGAGGGTCATCAGGTTGGCGGCTGAAAAAGCTGGCTGGGGAAGTTCGCTTGCAAAGGGTAGGGGGCTGGGTTTGGCATTTCACTTTAGCCACGCAGGGCATATTGCCGAGGTGGCCGAGGTTGAAGTGGATGAAGACAAAAATCTTAAGGTCCATAAGGTGGTTGTCGCGGTGGACGTCGGCCCGATCGTCAACATGAGCGGCGCGGTCTCTCAAGTGCAGGGCGCCGTTATTGACGGGTTATCTACCATGGCAGGACAAAAGATCACAATGGAGTCTGGGCGTATCGAGCAATCAAATCTGCACGATTATCAAGTTTTGCGAATTCCTCAGGCGCCTTTGGTGGAAGCGCACTTTATTCAAAGTGAAGACAGGCCCACTGGGTTGGGAGAGCCCGCTTTGCCGCCTCTAGCACCGGCAGTAGCGAATGCAATCTTTGCGGCAAATGGAGATCGGGTTCGAAAGATGCCGCTGACTGAAGAGGGATATACTCTGATTTAAGTCTGAGGTCGTTGTACGACCAGGCCATCGAATTTCTGTTCATGAGCCCAGGAGAGGCTCATGATCGCTTTTCCTTTCTCTACATAAGGGCCGATCAGAACTCGGTGGAGATTTTTGGCCTTGTCAGACTCGACGAAGATGTGTTGACTGAGAAAGCCTTTGAGTAATAGATTTGCCTTGAGCTGTTCGCCGTCCTCTAGCTTGCGAAAAGCGCCTACCTGGACGTAGTAATGAGTATTGGGGGAGGTCTTTGCTGTCTTATTATCAAGTAGATTTTCGCCTAAGGACCGAATTGATGGGACGATATCCTCAAAGTCTATTGAGATTCCAGATTCTGATATGGCTTCGAGACCTTCCCGGATGTTAGGAGCTTGCTCGCTGATTTTTGTATCGATCACCCGTTTGGTATTCGAAAGTAAGCTCGAAGATTCGTAAAGCAGGGTGGTGGCTAGAATACCAATGGTGAAACCGATGATGAGTCTGATCATGTTTGTGACCGCCTGAAATTATCGAGCTATAAGCTATTGATGAATTGATGCAGGGCCTGATTAGTTTCTTGCGGTGCTTCTTGTTGTATCCAATGCCCGGCGCCGTCCACTATCGTGGCTTCTCTGAAGTCATCGCAAAAACTTCCTGCATCCTGATAAAGATCGGTGCCCGAAATAAAGTGGCGTACTGGATCTTTTGATCCAGCGATTAGACAAGTAGCTTGTTCTAACCGTTTACCAGTAAGTTCAGGAGATTCCTCAGGATCCAGCACCTGAGCTCGGTATCGATTTATTGGTCCGGTAAACCCGTTGGCTTTGAATGCCTCTACATAAATCATGAGGTCTTCTCTCGTGAGCC
>CAZYHH010000103.1:7328-9979 GCA_964647295.1 uncultured Pseudomonadales bacterium | reverse complement strand
GTCGACAACCCTTTTACAATCTCTCCATCTGCATCAAGATACATGTCGGTGCGCGCCAAATTAGGCGCTTTTTCTCGGTGGTCATTTGTAACAACGCTGCCATCAGCCAGACGAATCACCATAAATCCACCGCCTCCTAGGTTTCCGGCTGATGGATAAGTGACCGCTAGAGCGAATCCGGTTGCAACCGCCGCGTCTATCGCATTTCCACCTTGTCGCATAATCTCTGCACCAATATCTGAGGCAATTCTAGACCTCGAAGCCACTACGCCTTTGTCACTCACTACGGTCTCGGCGATTGCAGATCCAGATTCAATCGAGACAAGAAAACACAAAGCTGTAAACAAAAAACCAGAAAACTGGAAGAAATTGATACCGAGCATAAAAGATACACTCATTACTGTTGATTTGTTAAATTCTGAAGAAACACCGAAAAATCAGCAAGGAAGAATCAAGATTCTTTTCGCACATTCTAGAGAATACGTTTTTCAATGCTATTAACTATTTTACCTAAAGGGCAAAGATGACATACAAAAATCCCCATTACCTAATTGAAAGTAGCGAGCTCCTCAAAAGACTTGATACACCAAACCTACGAGTCTTCGACACAGCCGTTTTTTTGCGTGCAGGCGAAAATGGATATCATGCGCAGAGCGGACGAGATCTCTATCAAGAAGGCCATATACCCACTTCAGGGTTCATCGATTTAATTGATGACTGGGCCGACACAACCAATCCACTCAATTTCACAATTCCTTCATTTGACGCTCTATCGTCAGCGATTGGCGAGAGCGGCATAAGCGAAACTGACGAGGTAGTCCTATATTCATCGGGACACATCATGTGGGCAACACGAGCCTGGTGGTGCCTGCATTTCGCAGGTCATAAAAATATCAGGGTGCTTAACGGTAGCTTTTCAGGCTGGAAACAAAAAAACCATCCCATCGAAACGGGCTCCAACCATTATCCTGCCCAAGAATTCAATGGCGCTCCCAACCCTAACGCATTTTCAGATACCAAGATGGTTAAGGCTGCTACGCAAAATGGCGTCTGTGTAATCAATGCGTTGTCTCAATCACTATATGAAGGCACTGGAGACTTCTACTACAAACGCAGAGGACACATTCCTAATAGCCACCTCCTCTTTTATGGAGATCTACTTAATAACGAATTCTTTTTATCTCCAAGCGACCTAAAAAAAGTTATGGAACAAAAAAACTTGAAAGACGCAAATCAGATCATCACCTATTGTGGAGGCGGTATTGCGGCGACAGTAGATGCTTTTGCTTACAAGCTCATGGGCCACGACAATATTTCCGTTTACGACGGCTCGATGAGCGAGTGGGTTCAATCAGACGATAGGCCTCTCAAAGAGGGTCCAGAGCCATAGAGTCCAATGAGTCTCAATGAAAGAATCTAAGCACTATTTAAAATGGAAGTTTCTGCAACCACCACATGAACAAAGCCTTCAACAACATAAAAGTCCTAGACCTTTCCGATCGAGTATCCGGAGCCTGGGCGGCTAGATTATTTGGCGACTTTGGAGCGGAAGTGATCCTCGGCGAACCAGAGAGCGGCCACATAACACGTCACCTCTCTCCTAAAACGGAACACCAGGAATCCCTAATGCACCAGTTCGTCAATTGGAATAAAAAATCTACACCATTAGACCCAGAGAATATCACTAAGCTCGCAGAGAAGGCTGACGTAGTCATCACGACTCAAAAGCAGGCCCTAATAGACCAACTAAAAATCAATTCGATACACCTATCGATCACCCCTCACGGACTAACCGGTCCCTGGGCCGATATTCCTGGAAACGACTTGACTCACTCGGCCAACAGCGGTTGGGCAATGATCAACAAGTTTGAAAATGAAGAACCGCTCCAACTGCCCAGGCACCAACCCAGTTTTATCGCCGGCGTCGCGGGTTTCATAGCCGCCAGCGCAAGTCTCATTAGAGGGAATAGGGAACTAATCGATGTGAGCGAATTGGAAGCCACCGCTTTGACCTGTGTTCCATGGGCCATCATGGGAATTTTTATTGGAGGCGATCGATTACAATTTGGGCCAAACCGTCTCAAACCTCGAGGACGTCCTGGACCTCTATGGCAAGCACAGGACGGTTTTATCAATTACGGCTACGGCGACTGGCAACAGTGGCAAAACGCGATGCACTTTCTTGGACAGCATGAACTCGCGGAAAATCCAGATTACATACCAAGCTGGGGTCGACATCAAAAGGATGCGGTACCAATAATCAATGGATTAGCCGATAGCTCCGAATCCCGAGGGAAATGGGAGATTTTTCATGGCCTGGCAGAATTTCGTTGTATCTCAGGGGTCGTACAAAATGCCAAAGAGCTCAGCGAAAATCATCAGCTAAAAAGTAGAGACTTTCTGATTAAAACAAAAATCAAAGGAGCAGAGCTCACAACTTGTGGTGCACCAAGCAAACTATCGGAATCGCCCTGGGATTTGCGCCAAATGGCACCCGCGAAAAGTAAAACATCTCTGGATTTTTCATCCAAAAAAACAACCTTTCCTTACTCCAAAGGACAAGCTAAGCCCCTCGAAGGTTCAAGGGTACTGTGCTTCACCCAGGCTTGGGCCGGAACCTTTGCAACGGAGATACTAGCGTGCCTGGGCGC
>CAZYHH010000103.1:0-7318 GCA_964647295.1 uncultured Pseudomonadales bacterium | reverse complement strand
GATCGAAACCGTTAACAGACCCGACGTCTGGCGAGGCGCAGGGGCACCGGTCCCTGACGGTATCCGAAACCCATCGATCAAGCAAAACCCTCTTAACACCAACGGCATGTACAACTCGGTCAACCTCAACAAACGCGCGATCACACTGGATGTCATGCAGCCTAAAGGCAAAGAAATATTTTGGTCATTAATCGAAAATTTTGACATTTTGGTCGACAACTTTAGTCCTCACGTCATGACTAACTGGGGCGTGTCTCTCGAAAGTCTAAGAGAGAAGCGCCCAGATATCATTTTCGCCTCGGTCTCTGGTTATGGTCGGCAAGGCCCTCTCGCAGAGTATCCAGCAAACGGCGCAACCACAGAACCCATGGCTGGTTTTGCTTCCATGCACGGATATGAAGGAGACTCCGGAATGAATACCGGCGGCTTGATCCCCGATCCAATATCAGGCTACTACCTAGCGGCTGCCATTCTGTCTGCGATGCACTACAGAAAGCAAACCGGCAAAGGACAACGTATCGATTCTTCCATGATGGAGTCGGTTGCGATTCAATTTGGTGATGCCTTGCTAGAGTACGCAGTCAACGGACATATACGAAAACCTTCGGGTAACAAACATCCCGATATAGCTCCCCATGGGTTTTTCCAATCACAGGACCACAAATGGATCGCGATCGCTGCGGAAAATGACGAAGCATTCCAAAATCTCTGCCATTTCTTAAACAGGGACGACTTAGCAAACGATGTGCGATTTATGTCTGGAGCTGAAAGGAAATCACATGAGCCTGAATTGAACAAAATACTCCAAACGACCATCAAATCTGAGTTTCATTCTTCAGATGTCAAAAAAATGCAATCGCTGGGTATACATGCGGCGCAAAGCGACGGCTTCCTAGAAATCTACAAAGCGCCGAATCCTCAATTTCTTCATCGAACATTTATGCAGGAAATCGACCACCCTGAAGCCGGATCTCATCTTCTTCCAACTATGCCTTGGTCTTTGAAACACACCCAAAAACAAAAGAACCGCCCAGCACCTTGTTTTGGCCAACACAGTCAAGAGGTCTTCTTTGAGGAACTGGGAATCAGCCAAGATGAATACCGCGACCTAATCAACCTCAACATTACGGGAACAGAACGTGTGACTTAATTTTTGACAAACATCGTCAACAGAGCTCTCAGCTCTAATCACCAGGCTTCTTTCTAATCCTCTGACCCTTAACCTTCGTTCAATCTTTATTCCACAACCATCTGAGGGTCTCAGCAAACATTGAGCCTCCGTGTCGAAGATTGTGCCCCCCGGTACCAAATTCAAACCGAAAATCATAACCGGCGTACTCAAGTGATGCAGCCAGCGTCTGGTTTGCCAATGGCCAACTACCCAGAATGATATCGGCATCCTTTTCGCCACTCTGCAGAAAGACTTTAATGTCTTTTCGTTCGTTACTGCGTACGAGATACTGAAATTGATTGCCGCCCCTTATATTCGTAAAAGATCCACAATGGCTGATCACATTTCCGAAATACCCAGGCTCGTGCCACGCCGCGTTAAACGCGCAAATCCCTCCGCTCGAGATGCCGCAAATGATCTTATCTTTTGCGTTCTCAGAGATAGGAACCTCTGCTCTTGATTTCATGAGAGGGATCACTTCTTCAATCAAAAATCTAGCATATCGACCATCGCAGGTATCATATTCAATACTTCGTTGTTGCATGGCTCGAGGGTCATTCGTTCCTTCTTCAACATCCAGAGGCCTTCCCGGATTCACAAAAAGGGCAACGGTTGGTTCAATTTCTTGGGAATAAATCAACGTATCGATGACCCGAGTTGCTCGAATCGCGCCTTCTCTTGCCAGATAGCCATCACCATCTTGAAAAACAATGAGTCTGTATTCGCCAGAATAATCCAAGTCAGGTATATAGATGGAAATCGTCCGACTTGTCTCTGGATACAAGATGCTCTCGGACCAGTTTTTAATCCTCTGGACAGTTCCGGCAGGGACCTCTTCGGCAGGATAAGCCTCTGGACAGGGATGGTATTGAACATCGCCTATCGTGTCTAAGGCATCGAGTATCTCCAAATTCGAACGGCCATTCACTTTCTTGCCAGGATATTCATCATTATAAATCAGATGTAAACCGTGACTTTGATAGGTCTCTATATCCATATCGTTTCTCTAATTACCTTTCTATATTTAATCCACCAACGCCTGATAAACTCTGGTCCTCAGTTCTCGTCTAATGGGGTAGGTTGAGGAAGGTATCAACTGTGTCAAAAAGACGACAAAAAGATCCTCTAACGGGTCAAGCCAAAAGAACGTACTGGCGGCTCCTCCCCAGTGGTGCTCGCCTACAGACGCGACGATGCTGGCTTTCGCCGGATCAAGAACAACCGCAAACCCTAGGCCAAAACCGATCCCATCATAACTTGTCTCACTCCAGACAGGTTGTCCCATCGCCGCCATGTCACTATTACCAGGCAAATGATTCAACCGCATGTGCTCAACGATTTTTCTACCCAGTAATCTTTCACCATTAAGCTCACCGCCATTCATCAGCATCTGACAGAATTGCGCATAATCATCAATTGTAGAGACTAGGCCTCCGCCACCTGAAAAATTACGAGACGATTTCAGATAACTACTTTGGTTATAACTTTCTTCGAGTTTTAATCCCTTTCTTTCTTTCTGTTCACTTTGTACCATGGCGCCAATAGACCCCATCCCTCCGCCACCCTGCAAAGGGCTATATAAGGCTGAAAAACGCTCAACGTTTTCGATGGGCAAACTAAATCCCGTATCTCGCATCCGGAGTGGCTGAAATATTTCATTGACCATGAATTCTTCAAGCGTCTGATCAGACCACACCTCTACCAAACGACCAAGAACGTCAGTCGAAACACTATAGTTCCACTGCGATCCTGGCTGGCAAATCAGGGGTATCTGAGCCAAACGTCCAACCGTCTCAGCTAAAGTTTCCTGGTTACCTTGAAATTCGATTCCCTCGCTTCTATAAGATTCGTCCACTGCATTGGTCTGCATAAATCCGTAGGTCAAACCGGAGGTATGTGTCATCAGATGACGAACCAACATCGGTGTTTTTTGAGGTTCCACACTCTCGATTCCGCTCCCAGTCCAAACCGGTGTGTCTGTAAACTCGGGCAAATATTCACTGACGGGATCATCCAGCTGAAACCCGCCTCTTTCGTAAAGCATCATCGCCGCCACCGTTGTGACAGGTTTGGTCATGGAATAAATACGAACAATCGTGTTTCGAAGAAAAGGCTTATCAAGTTCATGATCAGCCTTTCCGGCACTTTGGAAATAGGCTACACCACCTCTGCGACCGATCAATACGCTACATCCAGATAGTCTTTCCTGTGAAACTTGTTGGGAAAGCCAATTTGATATCCGATCAAGTCTGGCTCTTGAGATCCCTGCATCCTCTGGTGATATGTTTTCCAGCATTTAACTCTCCTTAACTACTCGGGCGGACAATCAGCAAGCACGCCCTTTTCAATTAACTCTTCTACTTGAGATTGTGAATAGCCCAGCCATTGCTCTAACACCTGAGCATTATGCTCGCCTAAATCAGGACAGCGAGTCCAATCGGCAGGATCAATCCCATTCATCTTAATCGGATTCCCAGGCATTGGAGTGGAATCCCTCTCAAAAGGAACAAAAAACTGCCTCTCCTTTACTTGAGGATCCTCGAACATGTCCGGAACCGTATTAACTGGACCGGCGGCAACCCCAAGAGCCTGAAGCTCTCGTGCCGCAATGTTTTTTGATCGTGATGTTGTCCAAACCGTAATCGCCGAATCAATTAGATTAGCTCTCTCTACTCGATCTTCCAGCGACCAAGAATGGTCGAGTTGTTGACTGATACTTGAAAGAACTTCCCAATCTACCTGGGTTTCGCACGCCACAGCGACCCACTGATCCGAACCTTCGCACGCATAAATCCCGTGAGGCGCCATATTACTATGTCGATTGTTCATAGCCGGTGGCTCCTCGCCCAACTGATGGTCGAGCAGCCAAGGCCCTTGAAAGGATACGCCTGCCTCATGCAGGCTCATTTCAATTTGAGTGCCCGTCCCGCCATTTTGTTTTCTCCTACGAATGGCCGTGACTAGCCCCGCGGCCGCGCTGGTCGCTGACGTGGGATCGACGAGCGCAACACCTGAATTTCTGGGTTCCTCAGAAGAATAGCCCATTGCACCTGTCAATCCGCTCATCGGCTCGATGATGGGGCCAAAGGCAACCCAATCTTTATAAGGCCCAGATTGTCCAAAACCAGGCATGGTTAAATAAATTAGATTCGGGTTCGCTTTAAGCAACTCTTCATATCCAAGGCCTAGCCCGGGCATCGTTTGCGCGCTAAAATTCTCGATCACAATGTCCGCATGGGCTACCAATTGTAGAAATATTTCTCGCCCTTTTTCACTTTTCAGGTCCAAACACACGCTGCGGCTGTTTCGAGCGAGTTTCACGAAAGCTGCATTTCGATTCCAAGGCTGTCCAGCCGGATCTTTACCAATCCACCCTCCTATCGGATCGCCAACAGGTTCCCTCAATCCCCTCGCAAAGGCCCTCTCAATCTTTACTACATCGGCGCCCAGGTCAGACAGTATCCGTGTACACAGGGGTCCGGCCCAGACATGGCTCAAGTCGAGAATCTTAATGTCTGATAGCGGGCCTCTAGCCACGCCACACCTCTTCAACATCCACTATTGAGCTATCTCTCGGGGCGTTGCGTTTTTCTCCGTCAAACCGAAATGGTAGATCTGGTATCAAAAGATCGTCATGCTCCAAAGGCGTCTGCCAAAAATCCCTCTCCAGCAAATGTGGATCCTGCAGCACTTCTTCAAAAGTCATAACGACACCGAGCGGAATTCGACATTCGGTGGCTCGAGACCTTAACTCGGCCTTGGAAACTGATCGGACTGCTTCGTCGATAATCCCATGCAACGCATTTCGATTGCTCATTCGTAGCGAATTGGTCTCAAACCTCGCGTCGATAATCAACTCCGGGCGTTTCAGGAAAGCCACACACGAGTCCCAAAAGTTCGGGGTGATATTCATAAAGACCCAGCCATCTGCACATCGAAACATGTTGGTAGGAACAACCCACCAGAAATCATTTCCGTGACGAGAACGGATGTGATCCGCACAGGACCACTGAACTGTCGTAAATTGACTCAAGGCCATGACACATTCGAGCATGCTAATATCGATATCTACGTGTTGTTCCCCATGCTTGGCGGCGTTCATGGCGATATAAGCGAACTGGCCTGCTTGAAACTCTACATAGTGTCCCGGCAACGATAATGGCGCTCTTTCGGGGTCACCGGTACAGTTGGTGTAGCCTCCCATTGCCAGGAGAACATTGGGGGTGGCCCTCCAATTCCGCTTCGGCCCTGTCATTCCAAATGGCGTGATGGTCGACTTAATCGACACATCCCAATCATCAATTCCCCATTCCAAAGCAAAATCAGCAGAAGTCGACTCTAAAACTAAATAATCAGCCTTACTCGCCAACCGTTTAATCTGTTCCTTATCCTTACAATCAACTACCTTTTTATCCGAATGCAGAAAAACGTCCATCGCCTGGGTCGAAGCCCAGGCTGGAGGATCTTCTTGTTTAACCCGAACCACTTCGGCTCCACTTTGGGCGAACAACCTGCCACAAAATCCCGCAGAAAAATGTCCGATCTCTAAAACCTTGTCCATCTCAATTCTTTGCCTCTCCTGACACTAGTATTCGTCTTGGGTCAAGGGCATCGCGAACGGCCTCACCCACAAAAATCAACAGAGTTAACATTGTCGCGAGCGTAAGCACCACGCTAATACCGAGCCAAGGTGCTTGTAAATTGGATTTCGCCTCGGACAGCAATCGACCCAATGAAGGCGAATCCAGAGGCAAGCCAAATCCTAAAAAATCCAAGGCTGTTAACATCGTTACAGATCCATTCAACAAAAAAGGGAAAAAGGTTAACGTCGCCACCAACGCGTTAGGCAGGACATGACGAAACATGATCGTGATGTCATTCACACCCAGAGCCCTTGCAGCCCTGACAAATTCAAAATTCCGGGCACGCAAAAACTCAGCACGTACCAACCCCACCATCACCATCCAGTTGAAACAGGCTAATATCAAGAGCAACAAATAGACATTCGGCTCAAACATGCTTGCTAAAATAATGAGAATAAACAGGACCGGGAGCCCCGACCAAACTTCCACGACGCGCTGGCCCAACAGGTCGACCGCCCCACCAAAAAAGCCCTGCAGAGCACCAACCGCCACGCCAATCAGAGTACTGACAAGCGTCAGTGTAAGCCCAAAGAGGACGGACAACCGAAAGCCGTAAAGCAGTCTCGCCAAAACATCGCTGCCCCAGCCTTGTGTGCCAAGCAAATGAGTGCTGTCCGGCGGCGTCGGTGCCACCTCTAATTCCCAGTGTATTGTGTCGTAGGAAAAAGGAATCGGTGGCCATATGGACCAGCCGTAGGGCTCATAAAGCGCACGAACAAAGGAGTCTTTGTAGGCGGCCTCGGTGTCTAAAATGCCCCCTAAATCCTTTTCGGTATAAGTCACAAACACCGGAAAAAATATTTCACCGCCTTTTGTAAATACGATCGGCTTATCATTCGCTATAAACTCCGAGAACATTGAAAGTACAAAGATGGCTAGAAATATCCAAAGAGACCAATATCCCCTTTTATTTGCCTTGAAGTTTTGCAAGCGTCTTTGATTAATCGGGGTCATTATCTCGTCTCAAAGTCGATTCGGGGATCCACAAGCACGTAGATCAGATCACCAATCAGCTGCATCAGTAGACCCACGAGAGTAAAGACATACAAGGTCGCAAACAAAACCGGGTAATCTCGTTTCACGATCGCGTCGTACCCTAAGAGGCCCATACCTTCCAGCGAGAAAATCACCTCGATCAACATCGAACCGGTATATAAAACCGCTATAAAAGCTCCGGGAAAGCCCGCGATGACGATGAGCATCGCGTTTCGAAACACATGACCGTAAAGCACTCGAATTTCGTTAAGGCCCTTTGCTCTTGCGGTCAAAACAAACTGCTTACTCATCTCCTCGAGAAAGCTATTCTTTGTCAGCATGGTCAACGTGGCAAACCCACCTAAAGTCAGAGCGGTTACCGGCAACACCAAGTGCCATAGGTAATCAAATACATAAGCGAAAAAACCTAACTGTTCCGCGCCCTCAGAAAGCAAGCCTCTCATGGGAAACCAATTCAGGTAGGATCCGCCCGCGAAACCTACTAACAAAATAATAGCAAACAAAAAAG
>CAZYHH010000102.1:0-10021 GCA_964647295.1 uncultured Pseudomonadales bacterium | reverse complement strand
CGCTTCTTCATAGGCGGCTCTAAGATTCCACCGATGAAACCCGGTCATCAGCTTTTCTAGTTCAGGACGAATCGGATAGACGGGCGGAACTTGAGCATCAGACACAAGATCATCCACCGAAATTCCTGCAACTACAGATTTTTCGGCCGTCCTCATTATTTCACCCAAATATTCAATATATTTTTTGACCATATCGCCGCTGGCAATATCGCCATGGCCTGAGACGATTGTGACGGGCTGAATCGTCTGAGATAAATGAAGGAGAGTTTCACGGTACTTTTTTATGCCGCCAGAACGCGCCCACGGAATGCTCCCATCACCAAAAATTAGATTAGCGGTCCACGCGACCTTTACGTCTGGCACATAGACAACGCTGTCATGAGGAGACATCCCTCTTCCAAACCAATGCATCTCGACAACCTTATCTCCTAGATCGACTTCCCATTTTTCCTTAAAACCAACGTCAGGAACGCGCAATTTAACGCCTTCAAAAACTGAGAAATCGCCGCCCACTGTTCTAGCCATGGTTCGAGATATTCCCTCAACACTCGAGAGTTTGAGCGATTCTATCGTGCTTTGATGCGCGATAATCTGAGTGTCTTCTGGAAAAACATAATTCCCAAAAACATGGTCCCCAAAAGCGTTCGTGTTTAATAAGTATTTGATAGGTAAATCGGTTACGCGTTTGACCGCTTCTATAATCTGCAGCCCCATATCACCATTGAAATGCGAATCTACTACCAGCACCGATTCCTTCCCGACTATAAAACCAGCATTGTCATTAAAAGGCGTATTCGCCAGCAAAGCATAAACCCCTTTACCCAACCTAAGGGTCTCCAAAACAACACCCCCAGGATGAAGAGGCGGTGGCACAAAGCCTGCCGGCGGAGGCCGGGGAAGAATTAGCTGTGAGTTCGGGAGAACGTCAAAACTGCGGCTGGAATTGTTTGCAAACAAAAAACAACTGAACAGTGAGAATACAGTGGCAACAACAATTTTCTTCATATTTAGCGCTATAAAATTCTTTAGAGGATTAAACCATAGAAACGATTCTCCAGCCCTGCCATTCACCAAGCTCTACACGGTACTTCGCAGCCTTTTAAATCTGATTTGCACCGTAGGCCAGAATCGCGAGCCCGGCTGCCCAAACAGTACAAGCGAAAATATCACACATCAAAAACGTAACAGGTATCAAACCAATCAACCCTGCGATAACCGGAGAAATTGAGCGAATGGGTGGCGACAGACGCCCAATACATATAGCTATCGGTGTGGCCGTTAGCAACAATCGCCGATACTTTCTATAGGTCAGCTTGCGCTTCAACAATTGTTTTCGCACCCAACGACTCTGCCAAAGAAACGGAGCCCCTCCTCTTCCCACGTAAAAACCTAGTTGATCTCCAATAAATGCCCCCACAAATGCGAGGGACACTAATACCGGCAATCCAACATCTCCTTGAGCGTAGATCAAGCTGACAATGGTAAGAAGAAAAATACCGGAGACAAACAATCCTACGACCACACAAGACTCTAAAAATGCCACCAACGGAACAATCGCAAGAGTGTTCGGTGGAATCGCAGCAATCCATTCCGAAAGGACCTCACCCATAAAATACTCGACAACTCATTTAGTTAGAACAAGATACTGAGACATGGACCCTCAACGGGCAAGCAAAGATCCCATAACTCCCTTAGAACAAGGATTAATGTCCGCCGAAAGTATTCGTGAGGCCAGAAAATACCACATGGAAAGGGTCGGTCAGGAACATCAGAGCGTTGTCTCCAGAGATTGTCAGCGAGACGTTTCCACTATTTATGGAAACCAGCACTTAACAGTCGCTACTAAAAACTCTGTTTTTTCGCATCCTCCCTATGAGAAAAACATTACGTATACTCAATGTATTTTTTCAGGAGAGGTACTATGAATTGGGAAGCATTTGGGGCGACAGCGGAAATGTTAGGGGCATTTGCAGTGCTAATGACTTTGGTTTACTTGGCCATTCAGCTACGACAAAGTAATGCGTTTGCTCAAGCTCAGGCCATGCAGGCAAGAACAGATACTCAAATCAACATGATTTCTTTTTTGATGTCAGACCCCAAATACTTACAGGCAATTAGCACCGTCATAGCTTCGATTAATGAGCCTGGCGGCGAAGAAGTTTCCGAAGAAGACAAAAGAAATTCGATAGTGGTCCTGAGTGTCATGAGAGCGACACTCGAGAATACTTAGGAGCAATACAAGAAAGGCTTGATAGGAAAAGACTTTTATCAGGGAGTGACCGTGCAGACAATCAAGTCATACGGATCCGCCTTGTTAGCTTTAGATTTGTGGCTCTCTCCAGATTTCAAAAAAGAGGTGATAGAAATTTTAGAGGCGTCTTAAGAATGTATCATCTCTTGGTTGACCCAAACATAAATCTATCTCAAGTTGTCTAGATTCTAGAAAAGATCACCATGAAATCTCAATTATGTTGAGCGCTAGCCAGGTCGATGAATTCCGCGAATACGGTATCCTGAAAGTCCCTGGTTTGATTACCGAGGAAGCGATCAACAATATTCAGGTCCACACTCGGGCCTACTTCGAGGGTATAGGCTACTGGCGACAAGGCGCGTGGGCCATAGACAAAATACCGAAGATCGCTAAAACCGATCGACTCCAACCTGCTAAGACCCTAAAAAGGTCGAAGATCTTTATCGAAATCATGACGTCAGAAACAGACAGCGTAATCAGATCACTCTGTGAAGATGCTGAGCCGGTTTTAGGCAGTGACCGGCCGCAACTGCTCTTTACATTACCAAGTACCGAAGATTGGGACGTCCCATCTCGAGTTTGGCATGTAGACGTTCCTCGACTTCCCGACAATGTGTTCCCGGGCGTCCAGTTATTCACGTTTGTTGAACCAGTCGTTCACGCTGGTGGAGGCACACTTGCAGTGTCCGGCTCACACCGTTTAATCAACGAAGACGGCTACGTCCGCTCAAAATTCATGAAAAGACGATTAAAGCGCCAACTATATTTCAGACGCTTATTCAACAAAAAAGTGCCGGACCGCAAGCGTTTCCTTACCGAAAGTGGTCAAGCAGATCAAGTACCCTTAAAGGTAGTCGAGATGACAGGCGAGCCAGGAGATGCCTACATTACGGATCTGAGGCTTTTGCATACGGTCGCCCCAAATTCCAATCCCGAGCCACGCGTCATGCTGACTCAGCGATATTATCGGCGCTCTGCCTTGCCGTTGATCAGGCTCAATGACCGACCTAATGATTAGGCTCTTACTGAACCATATTTTCACTTTAGAAACACAAACGGCTTTAATTAAAACACTAGCGAAGCAGCGTTTTCCCGAAATTTCATGCCTCTGATCGCCAAAAAACACCAGCCTCGCAAAGCAGAATTCGTTTCGATAGACTCAACGTCATCATTACTGGAAGAACAAAGGTTGGCTCATAATGCGACTCAGACAAATTGCTTTGGTGACCCCCGAACTGCGCAGGGTCGAGCACGAGATCTGTAATCGGCTTGGTTTGGAGGTCTGCTACCGGGATCCAGGTCTTTCCCACTTCGGATTGCGACATGGCCTCTACGCGATTGGTGATCAGCTACTCGAAGTCGTGGCTCCAAAACAGCCGAATACAACCGCGGGCCGCTTCCTTGAACGTCGTGGCGGCGAGGGCGGCTACATGGTGTTGCTGCAGACCGATAAACTAGAACCACACAAGAAGCGCGTCGAGGACGCCGGCATCCGGATTATACACGACGGTAAGGTGAGTGAACGCGACGCTTCAATACACGGCATTCACCTGCATCCAAAAGACGTTGGCGGAGCGATTTTATCTCTCGATCAGGCAGATCCACCAGAAAGTTGGTTGTGGGCAGGCCAAGACTGGCAGTACCACTCTCTCGATGGGGTCGTGAACAAAATCGTAGCCATAGATATTCAAGCGGATAATCCTGATTTAATGGCTGAGCGATGGGCGAATGCGATCGGAAGACCCGCGAACAAGGGTGTTATTGAGTTAGACGACGCCCAGATCCACTTTTTTAGCGCGAGTGATGGCCGAGGCGACGGCTTGACTGCTGCTGACGTCTTCGCGACGGATCGCAGCCGCGCGGGCGAAGTCCTAGACATCTGCGGATTTCAGTTCAGGTTGGTGTAGGTGAGCATTACCGTGGAAAAACAAGGCGGCGTGACCCGCTTGCAGTTAGATCGCCCAGAACGACGCAATGCTCTTAACGGCGAGATGATAAGCCGACTGCACGCCGGTATTACTGACGCCTTGTCCGATTCCGATAGCCGCTGTCTGGTTATCCATGGAGCCGGTGAGCACTTCTGTGCCGGTCGCGATTTACTTGATACAAACAATGAATCTTCTGTGAGCGAAGTCTCAGAAGGTGATGATCTGTGGGCGAATATTTTCCGGTTGCTTGATGAAGGTGACCTGCCCTCGGTGGCGGTCGTGCGTGGCTATGCCTATGCGGGCGGCTTTACCCTGGCCATGGGCTGCGATTTTGTGCTGGCCGATCAGAGCGCAAGATTTCAAGTCTCGGAGATGCGGCATGGTTTTCCAGCCGCAATCAACACCCCAGTATTGAGCAAATTGCTAAGCCCCAGATGGGCGCTCGAGTTGGCAGTGCTGGGAGAAACGGTCACCGCCGAAAGACTCTTTACAATGGGTTTGATCAATCGCCTCCTTGACGATGAAAAATCCCTCGCGGCGGCAACCGAATCGTTTATTGAAACCATTCTAAGCCGCGACAAAACGGCAATCGCTCAGACCAAGAGACTCCACCATGCTACTCGACAGGACACACTGAGCGATGCCTTAAACATGGGATCATTGATCAACACTCAGGCAGCATTAGAAGGCAAGTTTGCTAAGGCCGGCAAGTCGCTTAAGAAATCTTAACGAGCACCTAACATTTGAATAGATACCGACAAGTCTCACTAGCTATATCTGTTTACCAATCTCTCGAAAAAAGGCAATAGTTTCTATTTCCCGGTAGGCACTTTCATCGAGTGACGTCGCGTAATCTGAATAGGCAGACAACTTTACGATAACCAGGTTTCGAGTGGGATTAACATAGATAAACTGATTGTAAACACCGATCGCAGAGAACTCTCCTTCACTGGACTCTGGTATCCACCATTGATACCCGTAACCCAGCGGGTAATCTTCATTATTACCCGGCATAAGGTGCGGTGCATCAGGTCTCGTCGCGTCTTCTATCCATTTTTCTGATACAACTTGCCGTCCATTCCATTGACCATTCAATCGGTATAGTTCACCCAGCTTGGCATAATCCCTGGCCGTAGCATTCAAACCGCCAAATGCCAGCTCGACGTTGTGATCGTCTACAAGCCAGTAGCCATCCGACTCCATCCCCAGCGGGTGCCAGATTTTTTCTGTCAGGTATTCAGAAACTGATTTACCGGTAGCACGAGCCAATACCATACCAAGGGCCTGAGTATCTGTTGAGTTATAGTGATTTAACGTCCCAGGTTTCGTAGCCCTTTTTAGCGTAGCCACAAACTCATCCATGGACCCTCCAATTGCCATAATACGGGCCAGTCGCATCACGTCAGAGTTTGGATCGTTATAGTTCTCGTTCCAAGCGGCACCTGAGGACATCTGTAATACATCTTTGATTCGAACATTGTCGTACGCAGAGCCTAGAAGAGAGGGCACGTAGTCTGTAATAGGCAAGGAAATATCGATTAGATTTTCATCCACGGCGATCCCAATCCCTGTGGCAATAAAACTCTTAGCAACAGACATGGACATCCACTTAACATCACGTCCACCGGTTGACATATATCGCTCAAACCGAACCTCGCCATCTTTAAGCACAAGCACGGCACTGGTGTCGGTTTCACTAAGGAAGGCCTCCACGTCAATCTGATTATTTTTGTAAGAAAAAGATTTGGGTAATTCAATGAGAGGTCCTTCCTTGAATTCAAAGTGACTGGCAGAAGCGGTCATCGTCGAAACAGGATAAATCTCAGCCAGACGATTGAAATTTTCAATCTGTTCCACACCGGTAAACAGCGAGCTGATAAATGTCACTCGATCGAGATTGCGCTTATAGAAAAAGCCTAATCCGCTAGCAACCAGAAGCAGTATCACAACGCACCACAAGATTATTTTTTTCATGCTTGATCCTTTACGCGCCTCTAAAAAGTGCTAGTACTTATTTGATGAGTTATAGTGTAACGCGTTCGCTCGAAACAGATTAGATAAATAGCGAGCCAGCGCTATCGATTCTAAAAGTCTTCACACCAACCAACGAGAACCTAATGAAAAATTACATTAAGTCAACGGCGTTGTTCACTAAACTAGGAACCCCGCTCATCACGTTGATCTTTACAGCGTTGTATCTCTTGTCAAGCGCTTACGCGGAGAACACTGGAAAAATCATCGACGTGCAAAACGATGAGATCGACGTGACTCTATTTCGTGGCGCGGCTAACAATTCATATTTCCCAGTGTATTTCAAAGCGCTCCCGGAGGAAGGTGCTGAAAAGGTGGAGATGGAAATCCATGCCGTTGATCTCCGGCCTGAGCGAGACGTTACGCTACACGTCGAAATCTACAATCCCAACGGTACTATTCCGTTGATTGTGACCCCCGGCGGTAATGGCGATACAAATGGTTTTGGCGGTTTTGCGCGAAATGTGGCAGCGGCGGCACCCGAGCTAAAAGTCATCATTTACGACCGACGTAATCTAGGCCAATCGGAAGTCACGTTCGGGAGCGAGCCACAAATGGTAGAGGAAGGTGAAGACCTGCACATTCTGATCAAACGTCTTGGCGTAGCACCAACCTCTCTTTTTGGCATGTCTTCCGGTGCTCGCTCCAACATGATATTGGCTTCACGCTACCCGAAAGACATTGCCGCGCTAATTATCGCACCACTCACCGGTGGCCCTCTCGCGGCTGCACGTTTATCAGAAGATTATTTCTTTAAATACCTGCACGAAAAGAAGCTCTCCACCAGGAAACACATCGTCGCTTCACCCGTAACAACGATGCAAGCGGTGGCGGAAACCCCACTGTGGAGCGCCTACCTAGCTCGCAACACACCAGAGAAGCGGGAACGTTTTTTTAATGCCGATATAGCTGATTTCCTGGCGGCGATGAAAACCTCTGGAGAACATTTGCAAGCTACCCGCTACCAAACAGCGCTGGGCATGAACGATGACGAAGTGGCTGCCCTCAAAGTGCCTGCTACACTGATCCTTCACCACACCGCTTACAGCGACTATTTGCATCCAGTGACGAACACAAGAGCAGCGACCACACTGATCGCGAACTCCTCCTTCAAGTTTGCACCCCATCTTCCAGAGATTCTTGAGGCATTGGTCCCATTCGTAAAGGAACATACACCTAAGCTGAAGATGCCAGAAAGATAAAAAGTAGATCATCCGCGTGAATGACGCTATTTGCCCGCAATCAATAATTGAAATGCCACATCACCCTAAAACCTAACCACTCTAAATTAGCTCCCAAAAAATGCGCACCGGAAACTTTATCAAATGTGTCCTTTGAGTTTTTCTTCTAACAGAAATTTAAGCATCGATAAAAAATTCTAACAATCTCAACCGGCACTGGTTACGAGAATCACCCACTAAATTGATTCTGATTCGCGTTTTCTCCTCTTTAATGGTACTACTGTTTTTAACAAGAAAGAGAACGAGGCTTACTATGAAGAAGTCAGTTTTAATTGATCAGTACATGTTGAGTAATCCCGTAAGAGTAACACCAGATATGAGTGTTGAAGAAACTGCTCACGAAATACTGATAAACAAAATATCAGGAGTCTGTGTAGTAGATGCTGAAAATAATTTACTTGGTGTAGTTTCGGAATTGGATTGCCTTAAAGCAATTCTCAATTCTGCCTACAACGACAATGATGCCTTTGGCGCGAGAGTAGAAGATATCATGACAACGGAAGTGGATACGAATAAGCGGAACGACGACATAATTTCCGTCGCCAGTCAAATGCTCGAAAAACGACAAAGAAGAAGGCCGATTGTCGAAGACGGTAAACTAGTCGGACAGATCAGTTGCCGACAAATCATCAAGGCTACTAAAGACTTCCTTAACCCTGAAGACCCCATGGAGAGTCTAGCCGATGCCGAAGATTGAATTTCAGTAATAGATGCGTTTCCCCATAGAGATGGCGCTCGATATATTAGGAATGTAGATGGTCTTCTTCCGAAACCTTTCACACAAGAAATAAAATACTTAATAGTATAAAATAGGTCCTGTTGGGAGGGGTGTCATTGCTAAAGATACCACAATCGTGCCGAGTGGACCCATAGATCGGTTAAATAGGACGCCTCCCAATCTCATTAATCAAGTCAATATCTCTACCTAAAAGATAGATAAAACAAAGACCAACTGAACACCGGCTAAGTAGTCCTTCACTTGTTATAAAAAAACCTATCCCTCAGATCTTCCTGCCTCTATAAATTTGGCGGTCGTCCCGCCGTTACATTGCACTAGATCTCCATACAATGCTGCTCGTATTTGAAGCCCTCCACTCCGAACAAACTTGTCCGCATTAGAGCCTTTCTCTTGTAATGATGGAGACCAGCTAGCTTGATAATAATCGACGTCGCTAATTGCATTACCCTGTAACGGATACCAACGATAGATCCTCGTCGTGCTTTTGATCCGAGAAAGGAACCCATTCATTTTATTATCAGCAGCTGCCATCTTTTCTTGCGTTGCATTAGGTAACATCGTACATCCAGAAAAATCAACGACACCTGATTCTGTATCTCCAGACTCATCTCGCACCCGAACCCACGCGAGTTGCGAACGAAATTTACATGAGTAAACAGAGGAAAATTCCTCCTCCACTTTGCCGGCCTTCGCCTCATAGTCCGATTGCGCAACTGCTTGATCTTCAAAGCTAGGCGAAAAACCGACCCAATAAACGTCCGCATTCAAACTATCATAATAGAAGGGCGTCAAAACCAAACCTGTATAAGCAACTGTATGGTTTTTACTAGCCCATTTGTCCCATTTCTTTGTCACCTGCATCAAGTCATCCATGCCTTTCCCGTCATTAAAGTCACAGGCCAAGGTTTCTACGGCTCCATAATCTGGCACTTGAACATGATCATCAGCGACCAATTGTTCTGATACGGAGAATGTTAGTGAAAGAACGATTAAAAGTTTGATCAAATTCTTCATGATGGTTTTCCGAGTTATTTTCATCCTTACTGTCGAGAAAAACTCAAAACGACTGCTATTGCAACCCTCAACGATGTCAAGAAAATGTCTCTTGTTGGAAGATGCGGGAGGTAACGGCCAATTAGACAGTAAAGACTTGTCTAAATTTTAGACTAAATCACCATCATGTTTTTAGTCGACAAACTAGCAATCTCCCATAAAACCCTAGAACCTATCTCTAAAGGCGGAGATGGTAACCATTAGTATCCATGTTACTCTCGAGACCACTTGCACTCGTGCGAGTAAAAAGAAAAACAAAACCTTGGGGTAAGGATTATGAAATATTTGATAACAGCCATCGTCTCTATGGCTTTAGCGATTAGCAGCTTTGCAGACAACCATAAACCCGATTGGGCAGTAGAGATAGGCAAGGCAGTATCTCAAACGGTCTGGCTCTGTGATCTCATCGATGGTGCAACGATGAAAGATGTCACGAGAATAGACAGTAAATTGGACACGTTCCTAGACAAACACAATGCCAGAATAAAACGAGACATCATCACTCCGACATTCGATAGCTATACAGGCTACGATTATGGGGCATTGGAATGGGCGACCTGGGAAGAATGGGGCAGGATCCAAGATTTGGTTACGCTCTCTGATGAAGGACAAGACGTAGTAGCTTCATACGGAAAAATCGAAAAGTGCACGGTGTGGCAGGCATCGGTGTATCCGATAATGCGGGATGCCAGTGTCATTCAGGATAAAAATACCGTCGCAACAGTGAACTGGTGTAAGAGAAAACCCGGCGTAAGTAGCGATCAGCTGATCGCGAAGC
>CAZYHH010000101.1:7318-10052 GCA_964647295.1 uncultured Pseudomonadales bacterium | reverse complement strand
AGTAAAGAGGCCAATGCGCTCTATCTTAGAGAGTCCCAACTGGATATCGAGTTTACCGATGTCAACCGTTATAGCATCACCGATTCCTCAACAGGAACCGTTTTAGCGGAACGTATTCATACGGCCGGCGATCCCATTAGGTACCAAAATGTTGAGATTACCTTGATGGGCGAACCTGCGGTGGGCGATAAGTTCATCGTTGACAACAACTCTGAAGGCTTTGGCAGTAACGATAATGTAGTGAGATTGGTCGATATTGAAGCCGCCAAGATTATTGGAGATAACCAGACGTTGCACGAAGGCTACCTGGGCCTTTTAAACGATGCCGGTAATACTTCGAGACAAGGAAAGATCGCCCAGCAAGCTTTAGAAGTCGTCTATGACCAGGCGGTGGAATCAAGAGATTCAAAATCAGGTGTTAATTTAGATGAAGAGGCCGCAAATTTAATTCGATTTCAGCAGGCTTACCAAGCCTCCGCACGGCTGATACAAACGGCCAATCAGTTGTTCGACTCAATTTTGAGGCTTTAGGAATAGAAAATGAAAATCTCTACAAGCCAGTTATTTAATCGATCCGTTCGTGACATTCAGGATAACCAGAGCCAGCTCTCGAATACGCGAGAGAAATTAGCTACGGGTAAGAGCCTGATTCGGGCGAGCGATGATACGACCAAGCTCAATACCGTTGATACCTTAGAGCGCTACATTAACAAGAGCAAAGGGTATGAAAACACGCTCAACGTGTTGACGGATCGCTATAAGTTAGAGGAGAGCGTGTTAACCAGCGGTGCGGATATTCTGGTCAGAATGAAAGAACTGGCTATTCAGGGCTCCAATAATACGCTTTCAGCGATGGATAGAGACATACTTGCGACGGAAGTGGCAAGCTTAAGAGATGAATTAATCTCCATCGCCAATACAAAAGATGTCGAAGGCAATTCCATCTTCGCAGGTGGTAGAACTGAATCTACGGCATTTTTAAAGAATGTGGACTCGACCGTCACTTATGTTGGCGACACTCGGCAAAACACGGTTTATGTCAGCGATACCCGAGAGTTAACGAAGAATCGAAATGGATTGGAGATATTTTCTGCAACGCCTAGAACCACCGAGTATCTTGTGACAGGGACCACCCGTCAGGCGCTTGCGGCTGGTGCAGACGTTGCTTTGCCAGGTGGCATTGGAACCTATCAGCCCTCTAATACTGGGTTGCTTACGATTGATGGCTCTCTAGCCAATGGGGGTAGTGTCACATATCCAGCTGCTAGGAAGGTCAGTATTTCTTCGGTCGCCAACGAAACAGCCGTGAATTTCACGGTGGTTGGCACAGACGCAGCCGGTAACGCTCAGCAAGAAATTATTGCTGGCGGTAATGATACGACTGTCTCAGGAGTTAAGTCCTTTAAGACGATAACCTCGGTTACGGCCAGCGCCGCGGTTACCGGTAAGGTTGAATTAGGACCGCTAGGCCCACTGAATACGACGACAAATTCTGAGAATGTGGTTGTTGCCATGGATTCAACGGTGAAAACCATTCAGGTCTCAGATAATGATAGTGCCAAAGAAGTCGCGGCCAAGATCAATGCGATCTACGCCGGCGGTGGGGTAGACGGTATCGGTACCTATGCGACCAACGCTACAGGGGCGCTTGCTATTGATGGGCTTCTGGCCGCTTCAGGTGTGGTCGATTTGTCCACCGCGCAGGCGATTACGATCACCTCGGCAGCCGATGAGAGCCTGCTAAATTTCACGATTACCGGAACCGATGAAAATGGTAATCCGATGACTGAAGTCATTGCCGGCGGTAACGAAAAGACCGTTTCGGGCAGTCAGTTCTTCAAGACGATTACTTCGGTTAGTTCTGATGGCAATTCGACCGGAAAAATACAGATCGGCACAGCTGGAACGGATGAACCCTTGCTAACAGCGACAGCAAAGACTTACGGGCAGCTCTATTCGATCAACAAGACGGATGAGAATTACTCACTGAGTATCAATGGCGTACAGACCGAAAGTTTTGTCTTGAGCGCTAGCAATATCAATGATGCGGTCGCAAAGATTAATCTGATTTCCGAAAGTACGGGTGTCAGTGCCAAGATAGGTTTAGAAGGTAAGATATTGTTAAGCGACGCGGATGGTGATGACTTTACGATCGAAAATACGGCGAGTGGTAAAAGTATCGCCGTTCAGTCTTTGAAGCATGATGGCCTGACCACCGCCGGTAATCCGATAAGCTTAGGGCCTAGCGGCGGTAATGACTCTACTCGAGTGATGGGGTCGCTTTCGACGAGTTCACCGCGAGATTACACGATCACGCAATCGGGGAATGCCGATACAGGTTATTTTAAGACTCAAAGAGCCGCGATCGAAAACATCGGTTTTTTTGCCGTACTCGAAGATTTTAGTAAAGCCTTAGTTAGTAATGATATTCAGTCGGTTGAGAGAGCGGTGTCTGAAATTGGCGGCCTTCACAATGGGATCGCTAAGGCAATCGGCAAGGTAGGTAGTGAAATTCGAAACAGCGACATGCAGCTAGATATTAATCTAGATGGTCGGCTGCGATTAGAACAATTACTCTCTAGTGAGAAGGACCTGGATTATTCAGAAGCTGTGACACAGTTTAACGCGGAGATTGCGCGACTGGAGGCGGCTCAAGCGGCCTTTGCAAAAATCTCTCAGTTATCTCTGTTCGAATATATCTAGCTTTTTCTAGGCTAGGTTTGGCGTTACGGAC
>CAZYHH010000101.1:0-7308 GCA_964647295.1 uncultured Pseudomonadales bacterium | reverse complement strand
AAGGCGCTGACGTGGTTGGCGCAACCAGTTTTTCCCAGCCGGATCTCAAATCTTGGATCAGAGACGTGAGCTCTTCAATCTCTTCTACGATTGGTAGCTGTATCGATCGATCTAGACTTTCCGCCATATACTCAAAGAATTCCTCTAGGTGCTCTACGAGAGTTTCATCGGGAAGCTCCATGAGGGATCGGTTGAGAAAATTAAGTAAGTTCCTTGCGTGTCGCAAAGAAGTGACAGATTGAGAGGTGCGTACAAATTCCGCATTTCGTTGCGCGGCATTTAAACTGGTGATGATTGACTCGAATAACCAGTTTATTTCGCTAAGTCTGGGTTCCCCGAAGGCAACTAACGACTTTATGTAATTTGCAAAATGCGACACTCTAAATCCAAAAAGCAGTGGTCGATAGATTAACAATCGGAAGAAGTTGAGAAACCTTTAGCACATTATTTTCCATTTTTTCAAGAAGGACAGCTAGCCTTGTAGTCTGATTCTTTGCATTTTGTGGCAACGGCAGAAGCTTGCCGTTGAAGCGAGTCAGTTAGCTGCATTTTTGCAAAACTCAGGACTGAATCTGCGTCGGTGTAACCATTCTGAATAGCGATTGAGGACCAGATAAATGCTTTTAAGGGTTCTGGTTCCTTGTCTGGGTGCCCCTCACCCACCTGTAACATGAAAGACAGCATAAACTGACCCATCACGTTGCCATTTTTCGCTGATTTAACAAAATAGCTTTTGGCTCGTCGATAATTTTGCATCAGACCAAGGCCCTGATAGTAAATGAGGCCTAACATATACTCTGAAGCGCCTAACTCTTCTTCTGCGGCTCTCAAGAATGACCGTTTAGCTTGATCGTAGTTTTGCGGGCTCCCATATCCATTGAAATAGAGCATACCCAGATTGTGGTGAGCTTCAGCTAAGCCTTGATCTGCGGCTAAGGTGTAATAGCGTATGGCTCTTGTATAGCTTTGTTTAGCCCCATAACCATATTGGTACAGATAACCTAGGTTATTTTGTGCTTCTGCCTCTCCGCTCTCTGCAAGCCCCTTCCAGGCCCTGAAGGCGGTCGCGTAGTGTTCACGGTCCATGGCGTTGAGACCTGCCACAAAGGGCTCTGCAAGCGATGGCCCGGCTATGAAACTAACTATAATGAAGCATAGGAGACTTTGTTTACCCATGGGGTGCCTATTCGATTAATAAATTTGTTATTGGCTAGTCAGCCTCATGTTGCCTAATATTCCCCTCTAATTCGAGAACTTGAGTAAAAATATCGCCCTCGGTCAGCGCCGCAACCAGTTTCCCATCTGCTACGACCGGTATGCTCTCCCCAACGAACTCACTGGCGATAGCGACGGCGTCGTTTAAATTGCCGTCGGCGGAGATGGTCATAGGATTTTTGTCGATCGCAGCGTCCAGCTGCGTGATTCCACTGATCGAGTGAATGGTCACTTTGCCGATTAGCACATTGTCTGAACCACAGATGTAAGCCTCAGTGCATTGGGCTTTTTTCATCGCCTGTTGTATTTCGTCTGGTGAGGCTTCTGGCGAAAAAGACAAGTGCTCACTGCCTTTGACCTCGCTGACCAAGGTCTGAGATAAAGCGAGAAACTCTCGACCCTTACGCAGGTCAACGTTTCGATCCATAAGTTGGCGGTCAAAATAACTTAAACCAAAAAATCGAAAGGTTAATAGTGAGCAGAGGATAACGGTTAGCAATGCGCTGAGCCCGTATTCATAGGAGCCCGTTAGCTCTATGACGATCATGACGACCGTCAGTGGAGCCCCTATAACGGCTGAACCTACCGCGGCGAGTGATGCGACGATGATGAGGTATCCCATATCTGAGGGCACACCGAAGACCGAGGTGGCAAAAGCCAGTATACCGCCGGTCGCAGCACCCACAAATAAGGCGGGACCAAAAACCCCTCCATAAAAACCTAAGCCTAAACATAGCGCGGTTAAAGCGATTTTTGCGAACAGCAAGGCAAACAGAAAAGACAGAGAAAATTCATGATTAATGATCTGGTTGATTTCATTCAAGCCTAACCCTAGCGCCTCGGGGATGAAGGTACCGACAGTTCCGCAGACAATCGCACTGAAAAATAAAAGCTGATTAAAGGTAAAGCTGGAGTTTGCTCCGAGTGATTGTGTTTTGCGGATCGCATACATATAGACAATCGCGATGATTGAACAAACGATCGCCGATACTAAAAGCAACGGAAGTAGACTAATTAGCTCGGTGGAAACCTGCGGAACCGAATAGGACAAGTCCGCTGTAAAGAATTGCTGATTAAAGGCTGAGGCGACGATCGCTGAAACCGAGATAGGTGCGATTGCGCCAACCGAAAATCTTCTAAGAATGGCCTCATGTGCAAATAGTATCCCTGCAATCGGCGCGTTGAATCCCGCCGAGATCGCCGCTGCAACTCCACAAGCTATGAAGATGTCGCGATCAAGTTCAATTCGGCTAAAACGAACGATGATTTCCGAGACTGTCGCACCAAAATGCACCAGCGGTCCATATTGGCCCACCGAAGCGCCGCCGCTCGCGTTGATAAGTGCGGCCAGTGTCGAACCAATCCCTAGACGCACGTCTAATCGGTCTTTGCTCTGTTGAGCGGCGAAGATGCTGTCAGCGGGACCTGACCATTTGGTAATTCCAAAGACCCTGCGAACGACGATAATCAGGCACGCAGCAATCAACATTCCGATGATAGGAACCATAGAGTGCGCGGTGCCGGCGATATTTATTGAAAAACCAGTGAACTCATTACGCGCTTGAATGGCTAATTGCGCGAATGAGACAAAATAGTTAGCGGCGATTGCGACCACGATACCCATGATGATGGCTAGAAGAATGTGCACCCCTATATCGAGGAGGATGGATCTTGTTCCTTCGGGAGTTGCTTGAATCATAGTTAGTCTCTATAGCTGGTGATTGGTTAAATTTACTTATTTTAGGTTCTTTTGTTGAAAGGCTAAACACTCTCGACCATCCGAACGCAACACCTCAATTGACGGCAATACACGGCTTTTAAAGCCGAGAGTCGGGCATTCGTAGGGGAAATTTTTGTCCCAGCTGATCTTGAAGTTCTGACAGTTCCAACAGGTGATATCCGTCTTTTTCTTGGCCTTCAATGTTCTGATCCGTTCTCCGTTTGAGGCTCCTCTCTTTTATGGAAAATGTTTTGGGAATTTTCGACGAGCGATTTTATCGATTCTTCGTTGAGACCCAATTCGCGACCTAGCTGCCTGAGTGACTTTTCTTCGTCATCACTGATGAGCCCATCTTCAAGTGCTTGATCTATCTGAGTCTGCATCGATTCACGTTTTTGTCTCATTCGCTCGCTGAAACTAGAGGCCAGTATTCCAGAGGGTAACGCGACCATGCCGATGCCTATTATAGTAACCAACGAACCGATGATTTTCCCAACAGGAGTGATCGGATAGGCGTCGCCGTAACCGACCGTTGTCAGGGCCGCCATGGCCCACCACATGGCCTCAGGTATCGAGCCGAACTTATCGGGTTGGATATCCCGTTCGATATAGTAGAGCCCGCATGCCGCTATGACCAAGATGACGAGCATGATAAACATAGTTCCGGCGAGACTGCGCCACTCGTCATGTAACACTTCCAGGATCATTTCGAAGGATTGGAAATATCGTGTCAACTTGAAGATTCTCAGCAGCCTTAATGCACGCAGAAAACGCAAGTCCACTCCAGGGAATAAAAGTTGTAAAAACACCGGGATGAAGGCCAGAAAGTCGATAATGGACATAGGCTTGAGTACGAAGTTGAACCGGCGCCTTGAGTTGCCTACCAGTGATCCGGATTCCGTCCTGGCTGTCGCAGGGTCTTCAACGCTTGCCCAGACTCTTAATACATATTCAACAACAAAGATTGAACAAGAAATAATTTCTAACCTAAAAAAGGCCGTCTCATATTCTGTATAGATGGCGCTGATTGACTCGAGGACGATCGCCAATACGTTGATGATAATCAGCGCTACAATAGCAAAGCCAATCAAGCGAGAGGTTCTGTCCCCGGGGTCGGTTAGTTCAAGAATGTGGTAAATACGATTTCGAGACAGTCCCATCAGATTTGGCATGAAAATCAGTTCCTCTGGCATTTGATGTCATGACTGCTGCCATTATGAGGATAAAGTCAGCGATTCTCCAGTCGATTAGCTATCGATCAGAATCTCGATACGGCGGTTTTCAGACCTTCCCTGGGGGGTTTCATTAGACGAGACGGGCTTTGTATCGGCATACCCGAAGACGCTGATGCGCTGATCTTTTATGTCGGTGGTATTGAAAAAATAGTCGGCGACCGAAGCAGCACGAGCCGCGGATAGATCCCAGTTCGAGTCAAACCGATCGCTGAAGGCGATGGGAACATCGTCGGTGTGTCCAGATATCGTGACTTTGCCGCTGGCGCTTGATATCGACTCGCCGACGGACCTGAGAGTGGGTAGGAAGCCGGCCTGGAGTTCGGCGAACCCTGAACGAAAGGAACCCTGAGCGGAGAGACTGATCAGAATCTGATCCCCAACCTTTTCAACGTTGGCGAGTCCCTGCTGAATTTCAGAGTTAAGGTCCGCCCTGAGTTTTTGTAATTGATCCTGCAAGCGCTCTTCCCTTTCTGCCGCTTTCAAGGCGGATTCTACTGAGGGCCCGGTCTCGTGTTCGACTTCTATGGGGCTTTCCAGTACGGCTTGCGCATCTGCGATCTTGGAATATAAGTTCAGGGTGTCTTGGTCGACCTGGCCTTGGTCAGAGTCGCTGTTGTCATCGCTGGTCAACGCATCGTCTGAGGTTCCTTTGACCGCTACGACAAGCGTGCCGTTCTCGTCGAAGACCTCGACCTTCCCCTGCGCGATTTCGGTGGCAAGGGTACGCTCTAGATTTTCTATGTCCGAAGCGTTATCGGACATCTTGGAGTTTTCGGTTGACTTGAGTTCCCTGTCGGTTGGCTCTTCAGAGGTCGTATCTTCTTGGACATTGACCGATGGGGTCGCCTTTGAGGACTTGAAGTTCTGGGCGATGATGTTGGTGCCTATGGGTGGTTCAACGCTAGGGATTTCGCGCTGGACACCAAAAACGTTGGTAGAAGAACCTGAGACTTCTTTGAATATAGAAGGGTCTTCCATCTCAACGAAGGATAGGATGAGTACGAAGAACGCCATCAGCAAGGTTGCCATATCCGCAAAGGTTGCCATCCAGGCGGGAGCCATTCCAGGACAGGGTGGACAGTCAGGATCTTCCGGCTCGCCAGGCTCTTCCGGCTCCTCCTCCTCTTCTTCTTCTTCTGCTGCCTCCTCTTCCTCGCCTTCTTCTTCGAGAGTCTCGGATTCTTCGGGGTTTTCGTCTTCCGGTTTTTGGTCTTCTTCAGTTTCAGCCATCGACGATCACCTCGATCCTTCGGTTTTGGGCGCGGCCGCCTGCCGTTGTGTTGTCGGCGATGGGCTTGCTGTCGGCAAAACCGGTAATGGTAACCCTCCCGGGTTCGACTGGAGTGTTATCCAACAAATAGTTAGCGACCGACGCCGAGCGTGCTGAAGAAAGGTCCCAGTTGGATTTAAATCTCTCGCTAAACGCGATTGGGACGTTATCGGTATGGCCTTCTACTCTAATGGTGCCTCCGGTTTGCCCCAATGCCTCTCCGACGCTTGATAGGGTGGAGGCGAAAGAGTTTTGTAGGTCGGCGCTCCCAGATTGAAAGCTGTCTTGTTGGCCCAGGCGTATGATGACACTGTCGCCGTCTTTTTCGACTTCGGCGAGCCCGCTGAGGATCTCTTGGCTTAATGCTGCTCGGATTGCTTCGAACTTTTCAGAGGACCGCTCTCCCTGGCCTTCTGCTGCCTGATCGCCTTCGCTTGGCCTTTTAAGGACGACTTCACTTTGAATCTTCGCCTGCGTCTCGGTGATTTTCTTGGCGATCTCTATGGTTTCCTGAGGAATCTTGCCCCCCATACTTTGACCGGATTTACCTTGAGAGAGGTCGTCGTTGAGGTCTTCGACCATCTCTACCACCACTTTTTCATCTTGAATGAATACTTTTACCTGACCTTGCTCTACCTCGTTTTCTAGGGCTTGCATGACCTCGATGTAGTCGGCTTCGATGTCTTTATCGGCCTCGTTTTCTTCGGTGAGTTCTTTGACGTTTCGTTCATTAGGATTTTTCACCTGCTGTGTCTTACTGATGATTAATGTGGATTCAGCGTTGGACGGGGTGAACTGCGTTGAGAGAAGCGTTTCGCCTGCCGGTATTTCAATTCTGGGCACAATGCGCTGCACACCAAAGGCGATGGCGAGCGACCCACTGACCTGCTGAAACTTGGGAACATTGACGTTGGCGAAAGATAAGAGCAGCACGAAGAAAGCCATTAACAGGGTGGCCATATCAGCGAAGGTGGCCATCCATGCCGGTGAGCCGCCAGGGCACTCTGGGCATTCCTCGGGCTTGGGCTCCTTTGGCGGCGGCGGCTCGAGATTATCAAGCGGTGGCGGTTCGCCGCCTTCGGCCAACTCTTCGGCTAGTTCGGGATCGTTTTCAGCCATTCTGGAGCCAGCTTAGATTAGGCTTCCACGAGCTCGGCACGAACTTTTGGAGGTAATCGGCTAGCTAACACATCTGAGATTACCCGTGGATTTGTTCCTTTTTGTATTTCCTCGAGCGCCTGCATGATCAACTCATTGTTGAGTTGCTCGGACTGTGAGTAGGCGGCTAATTTTTCTGAAACTGGCTTGGCTAGTACGTTTGCCACAATAGCGCCGTACATTGTCGTTAACAGTGCGACCGCCATAGCGGGGCCGATGGATTTGGGATCGCTCATGTTTTGGAGCATGCCCACAAGGCCGATCAGCGTGCCGATCATGCCCATCGCCGGCGCGATATCCGCCCAGGATACCCACATTGCTACGGCCGTCTCGTGTCTGACTTTCATGAGGTCGTTGTCGTTCTCTAGTGTGGCGGTAACGACTTCCGCAACCGTGCCGTCAACGAGCAACGCCACGCCTTTGGCTAAAAAAGGATTCGCGATATCCTGGCCTTCCAACGCAATCATCCCGTCCTTTCTCACGATATTCGCGAGCTCTGAGATTTGCTCGATCAGCTCTTTTGGGTCATCGACCTTTGCCGTGAAAACCTTGGCAAAGACTTGAGCCCACATGGTAATGAAGTCGGATAATTGTGATCGCATCAACAGAACCGCTAGCGAACCACCTAAAACGATTTGAACAGAAGCCATGTCAGCAAATGCTGCAAGCCCGGCCCCGGTTGCCATCGGCATTATCATCAACGCCCAGGC
>CAZYHH010000100.1:0-10058 GCA_964647295.1 uncultured Pseudomonadales bacterium | reverse complement strand
AGGCTGCATACGCTTTAACGGTGCGTGTTCGCGCAGCCAGGCAAACTGGGCATGCACCCATTCCATGTCCGCCCAGTTAGCAGAATCGACCAGCGCGTTGTCGATCTCGGGTGACTGAGTATAGATATCTAATGGCAAACCGGTACCACCTATTTAGCCCTTCATGTCACCTAACCGTTCTTTTAGGACGCTAAACGCTTTTTTGTTGGCATTAACAATGGTCTCCATTGCTGGCGCTTCGACGCTGATATCGCCCAGCTCGATTAGCGCGGTATGCACATCATCGTGATACTCAATTTTAGTCATGCCATCGAGCCAGCGACTCACATTCGGGTAAGGCGAAAAATCGTACACGTTGGTGAACCGTGCTTGAAGCTGACCAATCTCTACATAGGCCGCCATGTCCGCGATCGTGAGCTGATCGCCCGCCAAAAACGTGGATTTGCTTAACCAACCTTCTTCAAGTGCCTCCAACGCGCGCCTAAGGTTACCTTGGGCAGACCGTTGAAATTCTTCCGAAATATTAAGATCTTTTCGGATTTTGGGCGCGACCAAACCGCCGGATGCCTCTCGCACATTCCGATGATGAAAGTGCAGGTACCAATCGACTTTTGCTCGCAGTTCGTAGTTGTCCGGATAAAGATCCTTCCAGCCAAAACGATTGCACAAGTAGCACATGATCGCGTGTGCCTCTGACAACAAGAATCCAGAGTCCTTGTCTTCCAGACTTGGAATCGTGCCCCCGGGGAATTTTTCCAGGTAAGCCGGGTTTCGGCTTCCGGTCTCCCCAGTAGAGCCAGGATTAATCAGCATCATCTCAAAGGGTTGCCGCTTGAATAGCATCAGCCACATGACCGCCCTGACTGGTTGCGAAAACGGCACCCCATAAAGAACTAATGAACTGGACATTTTTTCTCCTTATCACTACGTCTTAACTTCAGAAAATAACAGGAATTGGCTTTCGCCAAAAGGTTTGAGAAGCCTGTTGCGGGTCCAGAGGTTTCCCTTCACTATTGAGGTAACGCTTAAACCAATCCTAGACTGCTCAATGGAAACAATCGCTCAGTCGCTTCTCAATTTCGCCGACCTATTCTTATCCTTGCTTGGATTGATCATTGCAGCAGCCCTCGCCCTACTCTTTGTCGTCGTCGCGTGGATGTACGTATCAGACATTAGCCAAAGCCGACAAGCGATAAGGCGCAACTACCCAGTCATAGGCCGCTTTCGGTATATTTTTGAGCACCTGGGAGAGTTCTTTCGCCAATACTTTTTTGCGCTGGACCGAGAAGAGCTCCCCTTTAACCGCGCACAGCGATCCTGGGTATATCGAGCCGCCAAAAACGAAGACAGCACGATCGCCTTTGGTTCCACACAACCGCAGAACATACCAGGAGAGTTTATCTTCCTTAACGGTTTGTTCCCGCCACTCAAAGAAGAGGTTGAACATGATCGACCGATCCTGTTTGGTTCTGGTTTCTCTCGGCATCCTTATACAACCAACCGATTTTTCAATATCTCGGGCATGAGCTTCGGCGCTCTATCAGGTCCGGCGATCGAGTCCCTCTCCAAGGGCGCCGCAAAGGCCGGCGTCTGGTTGAATACCGGTGAAGGCAGCGTGTCACCTTTCCACACTACGGGGGCCTGCGATCTCATCTTTCAAATGGGGACCGCAAAATATGGATTACGCGACCCGAACGGCAACCTTGACGAAAATAAGATCAAAGCACTAGAGAATCATGAACAGGTAAAGATGATTGAGATCAAGCTCTCCCAGGGCGCAAAACCTGGTAAGGGGGGCATCTTGCCTGGTATTAAGGTCGACGAGGTTATTGCCTCGACTCGCGACATCCCTGTAGGCGAAGACTCGATTAGCCCGAACCGCCACCCTGAAATCAAATCGCTTGCTGACTTGCTCAACTTTGTCCATTTCATACGAGAGTGCTCAGGCAAACCCACCGGGATTAAATGTGTGATTGGTCAAACCGAGTGGATTGACGAGTTCTGTCAGCTGATTATCCAACTAGGCCCCGAATTTGCGCCCGACTTTATTACGGTCGACAGCGGTGACGGTGGTACTGGCGCAGCGCCGTTGAGCCTGATGGATCACACAGGATTACCGGTAAAACGCAGCCTGCCCATCGTGGTCGATAAACTTATAGAACATGGTCTGCGCGAGCGAATACGGGTGATCGCTTCCGGAAAACTGATCAACCCAGCGGACGTAGCGGCGGCGCTTTGTTTGGGCGCCGACTGCATCAACTCGGCTCGTGGTTTCATGTTCGCGCTGGGCTGCATACAATCCCTTCAATGCAACAAGAACTCCTGCCCAACCGGAATCGCCACTCAAAATCGTTCGCTTCAAAAGGGCCTGGATCCCAGAGATAAGAGCGAGCGCGTCGCGAATTACGCGCTTAATCTGATCAAAGAAGTCGAGACCATCGCTCACTCTTGCGGGGTCACACACCCGAATCTGCTGCAGCGCAGACACGCACAAATGATCAATGAAAAAGGGATACCCCAATCGCTCGATCAAATGTATCCGGCGAAAACGGACAGAGACCAAGTAACTCAAGAAGGCTAGCTATAGCACCATCCAACTCCTAAGAAACAGACCCTGAGCGACCCTCCTTTATTTTCTCTCTTATGTTTGGGTTCACCGATTTTCGAAAGGGTATATCAACCGCCTCATACTCGGCCATCATGCCGCCATCTTCAGGCTTTACATAACCGCACGGCGAGTACATCCGGTTGTAGATCGTTGCACGCCAGCAACCGGTATCATGAGAAAGATGCCAGAACGGAAACTTTCTGACTCTAGTCGAAATTAACGCCTCGACAGAGATAGGACCACTCTGGCATAAATTTCGCGGCACTGTTCAATCGCTCTGATCGATCCTGGAATAATTAAAATCAAGCATGGTTCTGTTCTTATGTTCGCGCGCGAAACGTACAGAAAAAAAGCGAAAATTCTAGTGAGAAAAACAACTAATTTTGATCAGTTAGAAAACTCAAAACCACTGATAAAAGACGAGCACGCATTGTAGGCCTCAGGCCCTTCAGTACTCGTATCTATTACCCATCCAGTGTCCAAATCCCAGCTCTGTTCTTTACAGATTTCGGAAGAATTGGTCACTGCATAATCATAACGAGATTTTTCCAATCCCTGTGCATCGAAGGTCGTTCTGGATAACGTAATAAACTCACCATCAATCAGTAAGTCAGCCTTCACGCTGATGTTTTCCATCTTCACATACAAATTTGAGATTTTTTGGTGGGTTTCAACATACTCAACACCTTGGCGGTCAGAACCCAGAAATTCGATGGGGGGGTCACCATAAATCTGACTGCCGGGTTTTAGTGAGTACTGGATGTTATAAATTTCCCGGGAATTTCCTTCGGCGTTGGTTTCGGCCCACTGATTTTTCTCGTCGAGTAACGCATAAATATAAGAGTTATCAATCTCGTCGCATTGGGACGGATAGCTAAACCCTATGTTGTGATTTATTTGCAGTTGGTAATCTGCTGATGCCGGACATCCTAACGCTTGGCATGTCGCAAAAGATTCATCAAAGATCAACTGCGCTATCGAGCTACACTGGAGCAGCCCCTCTGCGTTGTTGGTCCTTGCTTCTCGATACTGGGAACTGACAACCACGTTGGAAATCAGTGCCCCATTTTTAAATGCGCCGTAACTCACAAATGACTTCACGCCGTTCAAAATATTCTCGTAAGTCGGCTCTTGACGCGTGCAATTCTCCAGCTCTTCGGCCGAGCAGCTGTAATCGACAATCTTTCCATCCTCTAACAGTTTGAGTTCGCTGGCATGGAGACTCTCCGCCGGATACCAACCCTCACCATCTAAATTTCCCTCAAAATAGACGCCAACAGAGACCTCCAGCAGGGCAAATTCTTCATTACCAAACAGCCGATCAGAGGCGGCCCTAGAAAGCCCAACATAGGGAACATACCCATCGGGAAGAGAGGCCGAATGTCGATTCACGATGGCCTCCTTAATCCCCTCGGACGCTTTTAGATAGTTCACCACTTTCTCAGCCTTAGCCGCTCTTTGGGCGTCACTCGCATCAAGATAGTCTTCATAAAGCTCTGAGAGCGACACCCCATACTTAGACTCCAATTCATTCGCAAAGACTTTGACCTCGGCGATGACCGACTCCCCTAGGTTATTCGCCTGGGTCGAGCAACCCTGGGCTAAATCAATAGAGCCGTAACCCAGTTCTTCTTTTTTCTCTGAGACGATATCCAGGAAGAGTCCGGTAAAAGGAGAGATGTTAATCAAATTACTCGTTAAGGCCTGCCCAGAGCCTGTACTGGGAAAAGCGCCACCAGGCACGTAATACATAGTAAAAGGTTCTTCGACAACGCCTCGATCTGAATCGATCGCGCCTATCGGGACCTCGGCAACCTGAATACGATTCTGGGCGCATTCGAATGAGACATCGTTGATCGCTGCAAACTCTTCGTTTCCATACGAAAACGTATAGTTACCGCCCCCATCGCTGGTCGCCGACGGCTCGCCTGGGTCTTGTTGCAGATTCCAGTTAAAATCAACGAAGACATTTGCGCCCTCGATATACCCATCGATCACTTTTAATTTAAACAAGGCATCAGGATCGGTGACACTGACCGCGACTTGTTTGGTTGTATCGCCCCCACTATTCGAACAGGTCAACGAATACTCATACGAACCTTCAGCATCCGGCGAAACAGATTCCGACCCAGACAGTGCTTTAGAACCTGCCCAGGCGTTGCTAGCCTGGCAGCTCGTCGCACCGCTCGCCGACCAATTCAGGGTAAAGGAATTACCCAGCTCCACAAACTCTGAAGATGTGGTCAGCGAAACTGTGGGAGGCGCTGTCGGCGACGGTGTCTTGGAATCACCGCCGCTGCCTCCGCCACCACAGCCCACTGTCAGCGGCAGGAGAACTAGAGCACTCAGGCTATGAAATCGGGTCATACATCGTGCCTTATATTCTGAAAAGTCAAAATACGCTGCCCCAGGTCCGTAAGAGACAACCTGAAACTATTATTGGGTCGCTACTCTATCCAAGATCAGTGGATTCTCAAAGCCCTGCCATAAAGACTAAAACCTGCTTTTGATGCCACCGTTTGCGCTGCCACATTGTCAACACTGGTATTGTAGAGCGGCAGAATGCCCTGATGAATAAGCAGGCTCGCCCAGGATCTAACGGCATTGGTCGCAAACCCTCGATCACGATACTCTGGCGCGGTTAAGACATAACATTCGTGAGCTTCCTTATTCGATCGAGCGCTGCTGCAGACCGCAACCGCCATATCGTCAACGACTTGCGCGATGATGGGCTGATCAAACTGGATTACTTTACCGTCGTAACCGAGCATATGCTCAAAGTGGTCAGACAATAACTGTCGATTCGATTCGGTAATGCGCACACACCCCTCCATCAACGCCCCTGGCGCGTCATTTGAAAACCAGTAGGTTAAACTGTCGTAAAGCTCTAATTTTTTATTGGGGCTGTATTCCGACAGGACTGCTTGGTACTGATCCAAATGCTTCGGACTGTACGACAGATCGAAGTCTTCTAATTTAGCGATCTTTTCCAGTTCTAAGCAGACGTTTTCAGGTAACTCACTGGCAAACGCCCAGATCGCGCTGGAACGCGTAATCCCAAGCAAGAACTTAGCTGTCTTCGCTTCTGTCCAATAATTTGCACTTAGAATTCGACCCTGATCATCAAAGACGAATTCTACCTCAAAGTGTTTCATCATCAGACTAGCGACATCAATATCGCGGATCATCTATCGAAACATCTGAGTTTTCCTCTCAGCAACCATTCTACAAAGTGTGGCCTTAGAATCAACACACCAAATCGGCACTTACAACAAGACGCCAAACAGCCTGCCTTGACCAAGAACCGGATGACCCAGTTAGTGTTGACGAGTACTGCGGCGAACCGGATGCAAGGCCCCCTCCTCACCGATCAAAAACTCTGGGATCTCGATATCGTAGTTACCTAAGCTCGCCTTTGACTCAGCTTCGGTCCGTGTGCCATTGATCATTCCGAGCGTACCGTAGGTTCGCAACCCGAGACGAGCACGCAATTTGGGGCTGGCCTCATCCAGCACCTCTTGCAAACATGAAACACCCCAATTTTCCTGCTGCCGCATCCACGGCAAGCAAGCGAAGACCGCAACGTGCTTTCTAGGATGTGCCTCGAGATTAACTCCTGTGCCATGCCAGATGCGACCATCGAAGGCGAATAGGCTGCCCGCGGGCACGGTCACTTGAGTTTCCAATTCACGGGAAGGCGGACTGATTTGGTGTTCCGGTGACCAACGATGGCTACCAGGAACCACGCAGGTGCTTCCTCTTGAAGGTGTAAAATCGTCAAGCACAAAAAACAGATTGCAGATCGCAGGGAAATCAGCGGTCGCTGGAACCTGGCCTTGGTCTCGATGTAGCTGCTGGGGTTCTGCAGCAACGCCATTAAACACGGCGCCGGTCAGACTCGATAAGAGGAAGTTAGATCCGAGCACAAACCCTGCAAGCTCATCAACCTCCTCTCTTTCAACCAAATCCAGGAACTCACGCCCCTTATTCACCAGGTTCGAAATACCCTGCTTAGGCGCTCGACTTGCTAAGGGCGCTAAATCACCCAACTCGCGTTCAGCCTGGGCTTGTCTGACTAATTTATCGCCAATCACAGACACCTCAGATTCTGAGAGCACGTTCGTTAAGAAACACAATCCGTATTCGCTGAGATCGGACTTGGCTCGTTCAATATCCTGTGTGTAATCAGGCAGCGGTAACACTTCCGGATATTCCAGAAGTGGCGACGACGAGTACCTCGTCTGTCGATGACTTGCTTTACTTTCCATATCGAATCCCTCTCTCCACACTCATTTCGAAAACATAAGATAAAGCCAATGCCCTGTCTATTTCAGTCTTAAGCAATACCTTAAATGAAAACACGTTTAAGCTTACCTTCCCTCGAAATTTGGTGCTCGCTTCTCCATGAAGGCCCTGGGTCCTTCTTTGGAATCTTCAGAACCTTGGATAAATCGCTGGTGATACAACTCCATTTCTAATTGGCCATCAAAGGTCCCCTCGAGCCCCCGATAGAGCTCTCGCCGAGTCAGCTGAATAGCGATGGGCGCGGCGTTGGCTAACGCATCGGCCATATTAGCCACCCCCTCATCAAGCTCCTCAGGTGAAACCACCTGATTGACTAGCCCAATGGACAGCGCCTCATCGGCCTGAACCTGGCGCCCGGTGTATAAGATTTCAGCGGCCCGGGCCAACCCGACGATTCTCGGTAGATAAAAGGTCATACACGCTTCGGGCACCAGACTGATGCGAGAAAAAGCAGAGGCAAACTTACCGAGACTCGAGGCAATTCGAATGTCACAGGTGAGCGCCATACCAAAGCCCAGCCCAGCAGCCGCCCCATTGATAGATGCAATCGCGGGCTTAGGCATATCCCACATAATCCTCGCGAAAGTCTCCTGAAAACTGTCCCTCGGCAACCGACTATTAGGTGCGGGAGCCTGTTGCTTCGTCGTTTTTGGTCCGCTCCCGAGATCAGCGCCAGCGCAAAAGCCTTTACCAGCACCCTTTAAAACGACCACCCGCATGTCATCATCAGCGCTGGCATCCTTGATCGCCTCTAGGATCTCGGACCTCATCACATTGGTGATCGCGTTTAGGCGATCAGGCCGATTAAAAGTCAGCGTCGCGATCCGGTCAGTTTTTTCGTAAAGGATATCCTGATAACTCATATTACCTTCCCTCCTTTTAAATCTGTTATGTTCAACCTATGGAACCAAACGGTTAAACCTTAATCACTGTTATGAATCACTACCATAGATAATGTCGTCTTGATGAGCAAACAAATAGATCAACGCGTCACGACGGCCATGAAATGCTTTCTAGTCTGTGCTGCATGGCTAACCCCAGGTTTACATGGCGAGGGATTTTCGTCTCCTTACTCGACTGAAGAGGCAAAACAACAACACGAAAGACTCCCCACTGACGACATATGGTGGACGGTCAACGGGCCGGACATGCAGTGGAACTTCAAAAATCTGCACCAGCTCTTTCCGACGGTAAACGTTTACCGGGATGGGCCAGTAAAAGAACTGGAATCCAATACCAACCCTGAAATTGCTGAATTCCCGGTGAGCACATCTACCGGACTGCTGCCCTTTTCCGAGTTCATCAAGAGCGAATTCTCAACCGCGATGGGTATTGTGATTCTGCACAAGGGGGAAATCGCGTTTGAGTCTTATCCAAGAATGAAGGCTCATGAAAAACCCATCTACTGGTCGGTAGCCAAATCGCTTGTCGGCACTCTCGTGCGGATACTCGAAGAACGTGGGCTCGTTGACGTCTCAAACCCCATCGACGCCTACCTTCCACAACTAAAAAATTCCTCACTCGAAGGGACGCCTATCAGACACCTCTTAGACATGGCCAGCGGCCTGGATTGTGCGGATGATTATGAAAACAAAGAATCCTGCTACTATGCGTACTCGGTCACAATAGGCGATGGCTTTAGCAGCGAACCACCTTCTCAAGATCCTTACGAGTTCGTCTCAAACCTGAAAGCCAAGCGACTCACTAAATCCGGTGAAAGACTCTCTTATTCCGGTCTGAATACCTTCGTTTTAGCCTGGCTGATCGAGACCATTACCGAGATGCCCTTCCACGATGCACTAACAAAGGAAGTCTGGTGGCATATCGGCGCCGAGTCTGACGCCGCTTTTATTGCGCCAATCAAGGGTATTCCTGTAACACATGGTGGGTTTCTCGCGAAGATGCGAGACCTGGCAAGGTTTGGCTTGCTGTTTACACCCAGCCAATCAACGGTCATCCAGAGACCCATTATTTCTGAAGAACACGTTCAATTTCTTTTGTCTGAAGGCGACCCAAAACTACTGAAAAATGCAGGGCTCGATTATTTGATTAAAAGCGGAGTCAAACACAACATCTACCAATGGGATGCGGTACACGCCAACGGGAGTTTGTATAAAGGCGGATGGGCTGGACAGGGCCTCTTCATTAATCCCGAGTGGGACGTAGTCGCCGTCTTCACCAGCTACTACAAAGATGACGAACACAGCGAAATCCCGCTGACACCGGTAATGCTGGGATTGCTTAACACGGTTTACGGAACCCAACAGTGACTGCGGACAGTCTCCAGGCAGTCTGCTCACATTTATATTCATCAAAAAGGACAACCAAATGGAAACGTTGCAGCGGCAAATGATCGGTCACGCACTCCTGGTAATGGTCGCAGGATTACTCGCAGGCTTTATGTTGGGATTTGGTTTAATAGGAGGACTTGAAGTAGTCCCTGGAACCATCGTGTCGATGCCTTACTACGGCAGCGTTGATGGCTGGGTCCGCGCGCACGTAGGGGGACTGACCAACGGACTCATGGTCATCGCAATTGCACTGTCCTTCCCGTTCATTCCGATCAGTCAACGCATGCAGCGAATCACTGCCTACGGACTCATTTTTGTGGCCTGGGCAAACACTGTTTTCTATTGGCTAGGAAATGCCGCGGCCAATCGTGCGTTGTCTATCGGTGATAATCCGCTAGGTCAAAGCGATGTTTTCGGGATAGTCGGGTTTTTGCCTGCCCTTATTGGGGCCGTTATCGCGTTAGCCTTGCTTACGTATGCCGGTCTAAGCGCCTTGAAAAAATAACATCTTCACTTCTCAGTTATAAATCGGCTCGCCAATGATCGGCTAGACGCGCGTGCGTATTAACGACGACGCCATCCTCTAGTACATCGATGGGATCTCGACCATCAACACCTAATCCGAAAGGGTGATATCCCACAAGCCGCTGAAGTTTCCTGGGCATGTCTCTGACCACCTCAGGTGGTATCGATAACAGCTGGATCTCTTGAGGCCGCAAATAACTGACTTGATGGCTAATAAAAAAGCCCATGCGCTCTTCATCCTGCGTCACGTTCGCACCACCGGCATGCCACATTCCGCTCTCCCAAAAGACGACGCTTCCTGACTTCATCTCGACTTGAATAGACTCCAC
>CAZYHH010000099.1:0-10091 GCA_964647295.1 uncultured Pseudomonadales bacterium | reverse complement strand
AGCCTCAAACGCTCGCGTATAAAAAGAAAATTGGTAAAAAATAAAGTCGCCTGAGGAAACCCTCATAATCAACAACAACCAGTCCAACCTTAAAGTCGTTTTTGCTGGGAGCCCCGATTTCGCCCGGAGTGTCCTCGAAAAACTCGTTGAAACTAGATTTAAACCTGAACTCATAATCACCCAACCAGATCGAGCTAAAGGAAGAGGGCGCAAGCTATCGGAAAATCCAGTAAAACGTTTCAGCACAGATTGTTCGCTTGATGTTTTCCAACCCACAAATCTCAACACACTGTCAGTTGAACAAGCTCTTTCTGAAGTAGACGCCCACGTTTTAGTCGTCGTCGCGTATGGCTTGATCATTCCCAAAAAAATTCTTGAGATACCAAAATTTGGGGGGCTCAATATGCACGCGTCTATTTTACCCCGCTGGCGAGGTGCAGCACCCATAGAAAGAGCCGTCATGGCTGGGGATAGTTCTACAGGAATTAGTATCATGCAAATGGATGAGGGCTTGGATACAGGGCCTATCTATTGCACAGCTAAACTTAAAGATATTGACCAACTTACCATAATTGAGATCGAAGTCGGCTTAGCTCTGCTCGGATTTAACAAGCTTGTGGACACGCTTGCAGCGTTGGAGCTCCATCACTTGGTTGGTAATGCAAAGCCTACTGTAATCCTGCAGGATAACTCCCTGGCCACATATGCACATAAAATCACGTCTAAAGATAGAGTTCCTGACTGGAAAGAGACCGCTATGTCTCTATCTTTCAAAACTAAGGCTCTTGCACATCGGCTGCCAGTAACATTTGAAACCAACAGCTTACTAATCCAAATACTGGAGAGCCATGCCCTCCCTGACTCCAACTCCGGCAAGTTGCCAGGAATTATTACGAAGATTGATCAAACCGGAATTTGCATACAATGTGGGGAAGGGGAGCTTCAAATCACTAGACTGAAACTCAACCGGGGCCAAGGAAAAGCAATGAATTTAACTGAGTTCCTAAACGGCTATCAAAACCTCCTAACTGTAGGACAAGAACTAAGATCCAGTTCTATAACCTAGAATGTCTAACAAAAGCTCCATCCTTTGCCTAGCCAACCAAGCTCTGTACAGAATCTTCGACACTGGTACAAATCTTAATGTCTTGCTATCTCGCAATGATCCAGGACTAAAAGATCCTAAACAAATGGAACTAGTATACGGAGTGCTAAGACGCTACTACTTTTTGAAGACGACAATAGCACCTCTATTGGACAAAAGAATAAAAAGAAAGGACGTAGACATTGAATTACTAATCTTAATGGGCGTCTACCAAATTTACTTCATGAAAGCACCAATCTATGCTGTTGTTAATGAAACTGTGAAAGTCTGTGATGAAATCCAAAAGGCGTGGGCTAAAGGTCTTGTTAACGCGCTTTTAAGAAAAGTCAGTATACAAAAAATACCTGACTCGTACCCCCAAGCCGACTTGCCTGCGTGGCTCTCCATTAAACTCGAAGAGGAGTTCCCTGATTTCCACCAAAAAATCAAAACTGCGTTTTTGACCAAACCTAACATGACGTTAAGAATCAACACGTCAAAGGTGGATCCATCCGATTATCGAAAGAAACTCAAAGAATCCTATATATCGGTTAGTTCTACAAACTTTGAAGAGGCCATTACATTAGATAAGGCCCAACCTTCTCTTAGTTTGCCAGGATGGGCTTCAGGCCAAATTAGCGTCCAAGATTTTGGAGCCATCGCCATAGGGCGCCTTTTTGTTGATCAAATTCAACAATCGCCCATCACAAACAAAAGAATACTAGATGCTTGTTCAGCGCCCGGGGGAAAACTCTTTCACGTGCTCGAACTCACTAGCAAGCTAAACATCGAGGCTTCTATTACTAGTCTCGAGCTCAAAACCAAACGTATTAAGACTTTAACTGAAGCCGCTATGCGTCTTGGCCACTTAGTCGATATATCCGAAGGAGACGCTACGAAATCCGATTGGTGGGACCAGCGTCAATACACCCACATTCTGGTTGATGCCCCATGCTCCGCCTCCGGAACAATAGCAAGAAACCCGGATGTCAAAGTGCTACTCAACCCCAATTCCATCAAAGAGTATCAGCAAATTCAGTTTGATATTTTAACCAACCTCTGGGACAAACTGATGCCAGGCGGTACAATTTTTTATTGTACTTGCTCGTTATTTAAGGAGGAGAATGATCATCTTATACAAAGGTTCTTAGACACCAACCAAAATTCAAATCTTGTTAAGATTAATATGCCAAAAGAAATCAAGAATGCAGTGGAAACCAGTTCTGGCTGGCATCTGCTACCCTTTGAAAAAGTATCTGACGCTTTTTATTGTTCCTTAATTTCGAAAGTATCTATTCCAAAGGAGCTTAATTGAAAATCATAATCCTTGGGGCTGGCCAGGTAGGAGTAACGCTCGCTGAAAGCCTCGCCCTTGAATCCTTCGATATCACGGTTGTCGATAACAAAAGATCAACACTAGCAGCCTTGAGCAATCGTCTCGACATTCAGACAGTGGAAGGTTGGGCTTCTCACCCGGAAACACTTAGGCAAGCTGGCGCCGAGGAAGCTGATTTACTGGTTGCAGTAACAAGTAGTGATGAGGTCAACATGATTGCTTGCCAAATATGCTTCTCTCTATTTAAGACACCTCTAAAAATAGCTCGCATACGAGCACCTGCATACATCTCAAAAGAAACTTTATTCAATAAAGAGAACATGCCAATCGACGTTTTAATAAACCCAGAACAAGTGGTTAGTGAAAATATTCACGAATTATTACGTCACCCTGGAGCGCTTCAAGTGCTAGATTTTGCAAACGGCTTAGTACAACTCGTAGGAATGCGCGCAGTTCAAAACGGACCATTAGTGGGCCATGCAATCAGCTTTTTAAGAGAGGACATGCCAAACGTTGATACTCGAGTCGCAGCAATTTTCAGACGAGGCAGCCCTATACTTCCAAAAGGTAGTACGATTATTGAAATTGGGGATGAAGTGTTCTTTATCGCAGCTAGAAAAGATATAAATGCTGTAATGGCGGAACTTCGAAAAGCTGAAAGTCCATACGAAAAAGTTATTGTTGCCGGAGGTGGTCACACCGGAGAACTGTTAGCACAAGAAATTGAGAACGATTACTCAGTCAAAGTCATAGAAGTAAATGAAGAAAGAGCGACTGAGTTAGCAGAGAAATTAGATAACACGGTGGTGTTGACTGGTGACGCGACTGATAGAAACTTGATGCTTCAGGAGAATATCGAGAATTGTGATGCATTCTGCGCTGTGACAAATGATGATGAAACAAACATCATGGCGTCCTTGCTAGCCAAAAAACTAGGCGTTCGACAAGTCATTACCCTGATCTCTAAATCAGATTACGTCGATTTATTACAGGGCCTCGATATAGACGTAGTTTTATCGAGGGAACAAGCCGCTACTAGTTCCGTTTTATCACATGTTAGGCAAGTGGATGTTACTCAAGATCACAGCATAAGAAGGGGCGCTGCCGAAGCAATTGAAGCCGTCGCGCATGGAAACGCAGTTACTTCAAAAGTCGTAGGCCGCCAGATTTGGGAAATTGAACTTCCGCCCGGCACTACAATCGGCGCAGTAGTTCGAGATGGGCTGGTATTCATTGCTCACAGCGAACTCAAGGTCATGACAGATGATCATGTAATACTGTTCTTAGTCGACAAAAGCCAAGTACATGCGGTGGAACACCTCTTTCAAGTAAGCAGAGGGTTCCTTTAACAGGCCGGCCTTATGCACCTGGCTATCATACTGCAACTTACAGGAATCTTATTGATCCTGTTTAGTTTTACCTTCCTGAGCCCAGTTGTGGTAGCGCTCATCTATGAAGAAGCAACGACAACTGAGTTCGCTACAGCTTTTCTAATAACAGCGCTTTCCGGACTAGCACTTTGGATTCCATTTAGCCAAAAAGCCCGGGAACTTCGTGGAGGAGATGGTTTTTTAGTAACAGCTCTCTTTTATTTAGGGCTCGGCCTATTTGGCGCAATACCTCTATATCTCAATTCAGAATCGGGTTTAACGTTTTCTGACGCCGCATTCGAATCTATGTCCGGACTTACAACTACGGGTGCTACCGTCATGGTTGGGCTGGACACTTTGCCAAAATCCATTTTGTTCTATCGCCAACAGCTTCAGTGGCTCGGTGGAATCGGTATTATTGTTTTAGCCGTCGCGATTTTTCCACTTATTGGTATTGGTGGAATGCAACTTTACCAAACCGAGTCTCCGGGCCCGAATAAAGAAAATAAACTAACCCCACGGATTACGGAAACCGCGCGGGCCTTATGGCTAATCTACGTCAGCTTAACCGCGATTTGCGCAACGTTTTATTGGTCCGCAGGAATGAGCGGTTTTGATGCAATAAGTCACAGTTTTTCCACAATAGCTATTGGTGGTTTCTCCACTCACGACCTGAGTATCGGCTACTTCGATAATATCTATATCGAGATAGTGGCCATGGTTTTTATGGTCATCGCTGGAATTAACTTCGGTTTGCACTTTCTGGTTTGGCAAAGAAAAAATCTAATTCATTACTTTTCAGATATCGAAACAAAGTCCTATCTTTTGTTCATTTCCTTGGGTGCTCTGATCGTCTGCGGATTACTTATGTTGAACTCTACAACAACACAGAACCCAATAAGAGACGGTCTGTTTCAAACAATTTCTATGGCTACTACAACAGGTTTTTCAACCAAAAACTTTAGTGAGTGGCCAAGTGGAATCCCTTTTCTTTTGTTAATGTCCGCATTCGCCGGCGGCTGCGCAGGGTCTACTGCTGGTGGCGTAAAGATGGTTAGGGTATTGCTTATTTTCCTCCAGGGGCTAAGAGAAGTTAAAAGACTAATTCACCCCAAAGGGGTGTTTCCTCTGAAACTGGGAGGATCTCCCGTAACTCCCCGGATCAGCGAATCCGTGTGGAGCTTCATCAGTGTTTATATTCTAATATTTCTTGCAATGGTTTTAATATTATTAGTGATTAGTGATCTGGATTTTGTGACTGCTTTTTCAGCGGTGGGGGCGAGTTTGAATAATCTTGGACCCGGACTGGGTGGTGTCGCGACGAATTACGCTGGACTAGATGAACAAGTTAAATGGCTCCTAATGTTCGCCATGATGCTTGGGCGACTCGAAATATTTACGTTGCTCGTCTTGTTGACACCCAGTTATTGGCGTCGATAAACGTCTTTTTCTGGTATTAGTTCCTTAGAAGGGTCCTTGAATATCTTGTATTCCCACTGATATTGGTCTGGTGACCGTGTTACCACTTTTTCAATAAACTCTCCTAGTGCCCTCCCGTGGATATTTCGTTCTGTACTGTAAAGATCAACCGGGGGCTCTTCAAAAGTTATCTTGTACCCTAATTTATTATCTACAATTATCCTTGTCACGCTCGCTATTAATACTTCAGGACGAGTTTTGCGAATCAGCCTATATACTAATGACATGTATCTAATTGAATTACCGAAAAAAGTGGACATTATTGCACCAGAATTCTTTCCGGGGACTTTTATCACTCCTCTTAATCCTGCTCCATTAGTAGCGAACATCTTGCCACCGTGCCGCTCTCTCATATCAGATAATACTGTATCGAAAGCCCTTACCTTTGGCTCGCTGTAGAGGGCTGCAAAGTCGTAATAAGAGCCTAAAAATACTTCCATAAATTCAAAATTACCAAAATGAGGCACTAGTATTAGGACACCTTTGCGCTTACTTATAGCTTGGTCTAAGAGCCTTCTACCATCTATGTCGATCAAGAGGGACAATAGTTTTTCTTTCGGCCATGAAGCCATATAAGCGAATTCAAAAAAGAAATAAAATAGATTCACAAGACTAGCTTTTACTAATCTTGATTGTTTCTCTTGTGGAACCCTAGGGAAACATAACTGTATATTTCTTTCTGTTGTCTGGTACACTCTAGAATTTAACAACTTAGCGAACACAACAAAAATTTTTGATAGGCGGCTGGCCAGACTCGGCCCCACGAAACTGATGGCCTTGAGAAGAATTAGAATAACGCGCTGAATTAACATACGACAAAATGATCTACTAGGTTAGGCTAAGTAAGTTTAAAGGGTTTTGTGCCTTCCTTTACATGCAATTTTGTACAAGCAGAGTCGATTATTCAATTGGGGAACGATATTCTATATAAACTCGTTAAAATTTGTTTATGAACCAAAGATTTTCTAAGCATTTACAGAAATCTCCTTGCTTGGTCTTATTGGATCGAGATGGTGTTATCAATCATGACTCTGAAAGCTATATTAAAAACATTTCAGAATGGTCACCTATAGATGGTTCTATAACTGCGATAGTCAAGCTTCAACTTAGTAACATTAATGTTGCCGTCTGTACAAACCAATCTGGTTTGTCTAGGGGTTTAATCCAAAAGGCAGATCTTTTATCAATACACGAATCATGTAACCAGAAATTAGTAGAGGCTGGCGGTCATTCAATCAATTTTTTCTTCTGCCCACACCTCCCTACAGATAGTTGTGGTTGTCGGAAACCTCTACCAGGGTTACTTAAACTAGCTATGTCGGTTTTTGCTGTCAAAAGCGGAGAAACGATATTTTTAGGGGACTCAATAACAGATGTTTATGCTGCCGAAGCTTGTAACGTGGATTTTGCTTTGGTTGTGACCGGCAACGGTAGTAACACCTTAAAAGAGCTTGGCGTAGCAGAATCAAGCAGTATTAGATGCCATGATAATCTAGCTGGGTATGTAGATTCTCTAATGCTCTAGAAAAGGGCTGTTATACATCTAGATTAGCAACAGACAACGCATTTCGATCAATGAATTCTCTTCGAGGTTCTACTTGATCCCCCATCAAAGTATTAAAAATTCTATCGGCACTAATAGCATCCTCAATGTTAATTCTAAGCATTCTTCTGGCCATCGGGTCCATCGTCGTTTCTTGGAGTTGATCAGCGTTCATTTAACCAAACCCCTTATATAGTTGGTTGTTAACGCCCTTTTTAGCCTCCTCCATCAACCAATAGTAAGCATCAGAAAAATGTTTCAGATCGTTTAATTGTTTTCCGTTTCTTTCTACCAGTGCTGTCTCATCCAATAAATCGTTGAACTCGTGAATCGCGTCTTTAAGAACTAGGTACCCGCTGCCTGAAAAATAATTGCTATCCAGATCTAAATGCATTCGAGAGCCTTTGATAAGCACCTCAATTGAAGGTATATACAGGTTTTCGTCAGGCCGATTTTCCAACTCGCTAGATTGTTCTGATCTTTGTTCAATAACGCTAATTGATAGTTGATTTTCAGGAGTGGCGCCTATTGCTGCTGTCAATAATTCGCACCACTTTGTTACTTCAGATTTATCCGTTAGTTTTTGTCGGTCTAAAAACGGTACCTTTAAAAAAGATTCCGCAATTTCTATTGGGCACAACTTCTGGTTTTTCATTAATCTTTTGATCGAAGCAGAATATAATGACATAAGCTGGTATAGCTTTTCAGATTGGATAGCCGGTGCAGAGTCGTTTATCGATAACTTGGCTTGATCTATAGCCCCTTGTAAATAGTACTCTTCGAGTTCAAGGTCATCTTTCAGATACTCCTCTCGACCACTTTTTTTCATTTTATACAGTGGGGCCTGGGCAATATAGACGTACCCATTTTCGAGTAATTGAGGCATCTGACGAAAGAAAAAAGTCAACAACAAAGTTCTTATGTGGGAGCCGTCGGTGTCGGCATCAGTCATTATTATGACTTTGTGGTAACGCAGTTTGTCGATATTGAACTCTTCGTTGCCTATACCACAACCGAGTGCCGTAATAAGAGAACCAATCACCTGAGAGGACAACATCACGTCGAAACGAGCGCGCTCCACATTTAGAATCTTTCCTCTTAGTGGCAAAACGGCTTGGATCTTTCGGTCCCTGCCTTGTTTGGCTGTCCCCCCTGCAGAATCTCCCTCTACCAAGTAGATTTCTGAGAGCGATGGGTCCTTTTCGCTACAATCCGCTAATTTACCTGGAAGACCGGCGATGTCTAAGGCCCCTTTTCGTCTTGTCATTTCTCTCGCTTTTCTAGCGGCTTCTCTGGCTCTCGCCGCATCAATCATTTTAGAGGTAATCGCCTTGGCTGCTTGTGGGTTCTCATCCAGATATTCCATGAGCGCTTTCGATAGTTCCTGTTCTACCGCAACTTTAACCTCGCTAGAAACCAATTTATCTTTCGTTTGAGACGAAAATTTAGGGTCAGGAACCTTCACAGATACAACAGCCGTTAATCCCTCTCGAGCATCATCTCCGGTGGTGTTCACCTGCGCCTTTTTTTGCATTTCTTCGCGTTCTACATAGTTGTTAAGCGTTCTCGTCAAAGCACCACGAAACCCCGCTAAATGAGTGCCGCCATCTCCCTGAGGTATATTATTGGTATAACACAGAATTTGCTCCTGATATCCATCATTCCACTGCATTGCAACCTCAACTCCGATCTCATCGTCTCTACCATTTATAGAAAAATGAAATATCTCATTTAAACTCGTTTTGTTTTCATTTAGATAATCTACAAACGAGCCCAAACCACCTTGATATGAAAAAATCTCTTCAAAGCCATCTCTCTCATCCTTCAGCCTGATTTTTACACCAGCGTTAAGGAAAGCTAATTCCCTAAGTTTCTTAACTAAAATCTCACACTGAAACACCGCATCAGAGAAAGTTTCTTGAGATGGCTTGAAATAACAATCGGTTCCAGTATCCGTGGTACTCGAAACCTCTTTTATTGGTTCGCTAGGTACACCATCTCGATACTCTTGCTGATACAACGATCCATTTCTTGATATTTTTAGGATTAACCGCTCGGACAACGCATTGACCACTGAAACTCCAACACCATGAAGCCCGCCTGAGACCTTGTAGCTGTTGTCATCAAACTTTCCTCCGGCGTGCAAAGTAGTCATTATTACTTCGGCCGCGCTCACGTTTTCCTCCGGGTGCAGATCTACCGGTATTCCTCTTCCATTGTCTTTAACAGAGACCGCTTCTTCGGGATGAATTGTTACAACAATTTCGTCACAATAGCCTGCTAGCGCTTCGTCAATAGAGTTGTCCACTAATTCTTGGACCATATGGTGAAGGCCAGTCCCATCTTCAGTATCGCCAATGTACATGCCTGGCCTTTTCTTGACGGCTTCGAGCCCCTTTAAGACTTGAATGCTTTCGGAGTTATAGGACTCATCTGTGGCCATAGCTTGTTCCCTTAATAAAGTCACCGTGTTCCACGTGAAACACACTTTGCTCAACGAAACCCTGACTATTGCTTGGCAAAAAAGACGCATTAGAGGCTGTGATAAATGCCTGCATGTTCATGGATTTGATCAATTCCAACGATTGTAGCAAATTATGACGATCAAGCTCAGCCCCAATATCGTCAATTAATAATATGCTGTTGATTTGTCGTCTAGACTGTAAATTGTCTGCCTGGGAAAACGCCAAACAGAGCGAAACAAGTTTGGCCTGTCCTCGAGAAGAATATAGTTTAGCCGGTTTCCCCGACAAATAAATTTTCATGTCGGCCCTGTGCGGGCCCAGGCTAGTTGATCCTGCCCGTTTATCTTTAGTCTCAGCTTCGCTCAAAAGCGCGACTGCCTCTTCGGCATCAGCACCGTAACCCCCACCCCAATACTCCAATGAGACTGCATCGACACCAGAAAACACCTTAATCAAATCACCCAAAACAAACGCAAGCTGCTCCACGTACGCCCCTCGAAACGCGTTTATCTCTGCACCCAGCACAGCCAGGCTGTTCATCCAAGGATCAACATTTCCGCCGCCCTCTTTCAACCAAGCATTTCTTTGTTTCAGCGTCCTCCGATAGGCTCTAGCCAGGGCAAGGTAGCTTTGTTCCACGTGGAACAAACCCCAGTCTAGAAAAGAACGCCTGATCTCTGGCCCAAACAAAACCAGATCAGACTCATTTGGCAGAATCAACTGAACCGGCAAGAGCCGCCCAACATCTTCGAAGGATTTGCAATCTAGCCCATCAAGACTCAGCATCAACCTGCCATCTCTATTTTTTTTTCCA
>CAZYHH010000098.1:4392-10176 GCA_964647295.1 uncultured Pseudomonadales bacterium | reverse complement strand
GCTGAAACTGGCGAAGGTGAACGGGCCGAGGGGCGAATGGAAGAAAAACGAGCAGGGCCTTCTCGATTTCCATTTCGTTCATTTTGCGTATTATCTACCGAATCATCCGCACGACTCTTATAGATATCCAACAGCTTTGAGGCCATTATTTCTGAATCGATAGCCACCAACTTACAATAGTTCTTCACATAGCCACGCACGAAAACAAATGCCGGGAGAGAGTCAAAATTTTCTGCTTCCAAATCCTCGATGGTTTTCCAAGCGAGTTTTAACTCTTCAGCTACTTCTCTTTGAGACAGACCCATTGATTCTCTGGCTAGCCTAAAAGATTCTCCAAACTCTTTATCTATAGATTCCATGACATTTTCCATAGAAGAACTAACCCGTTACTTCTTGTCTTTCCGACACAAGAATCTGAGAACTCGAACGCGACTCTCGATACCGAAGGCTTCTTTTCGTTCGATCTCTAACATTACCGGCCAATTGACCGCACGCAGCAGCAATGTCTTCGCCACGCGTAGACCGTACCATCGCAGTATACCCTCTATTAATGAGAATGGTTTGAAATGCAAGCACCCTCGATAATTCGGGTGTTCGATAACCGCTTTGGTCGAATGGGTTAAAAGGTATCAAGTTGATTTTACAAGGAATACCAACCAGCAAGCCAGCCAACTCATTAGCAAGAGCGGGCTGATCATTGACCTGGTCAATCAATGTATATTCGAAAAGTAATTTGCGGTGCGGTCCAAGAGTTTTCAGATATTTCTGACAGGCTAATAACAAGGTCTTGATAGGGTAACGCCGATTTATTGGAACTAATTGGTCTCTCAAGCCATCGTTAGGCGCATGAAGAGAAATAGCTAGTGAGCAATCAGTATAATCAGACAGTTTCTCTATAGCTGGCACGACGCCAGAACTACTAATCGTGACTTTCCTTTTTGACAGACCGAAGGCCATATCGTCCATCATGATATCAACAGCCGCCAATACCGATTCGAAGTTCAACAAGGGTTCGCCCATTCCCATAAAAACGACATTAGTGACCGTCTCATTTTTTGATCTAAGGTATTCGTTCGCTACTAATAGCTGACCGATAATTTCCGCGGTTGACAAGTTCCCGTTAAACCCTTGCTTCCCAGTAGAACAAAAACTGCAATCTAAAGAGCAGCCCACTTGAGAAGAGACACATAGGGTGTTCCTGCCTTTTTCTGGGATCAGCACCATTTCAACGCACTCATCTTCGTGGACTTGGACCGCCCATTTAACAGTCCCATCAGAAGACTTTTGTTGAAATACAACATTAGGTAAATCCAGCTCGGTGGACTCCAAGAGCCATTCTCTGGTACTTAGGGGCAAATCGGTCATCGTCGAGAAGTCGGTGATGCCAGAATGATAGATCCATTTCATTAGCTGTCTACCGCGAAAAGGTTGCAGCCCCTGAGCAATGAACAGATCCTCAAGCTGACCACGGGTTAATCCGTATAAATTGATCAGCTCGTTCATTTTAGGTGCTCTACTCTGCTCAGATACTATCTAGACAATAGTTCATCGTCTTTGAAAAAAAATGTGATCTCTCGTTCTGCCGATGTCGGCGAATCAGAACCGTGAACCGCATTTGCGTCTATGCTTTCAGCGAAATCTGCCCGAATAGTCCCGGGTGCTGCTTCTTTCGGGTCGGTCGCTCCCATTAACCTTCGATTTACACTGATGGCATCCTCTCCCTCTAAGACTTGTATCATCACGGGACCCGATTTCATATACGAACAAAGATCCTCAAAAAAAGGCTTTCCTTCGTGCTCAGCATAAAAACCACCGGCTTGCTCACTGGTTAATCTCAACATCCTTGAACCTATAATGACCAGGCCAGCCTTCTCGAATCTCGAATAAATATCACCAATCAAGTTACGTCTAACTGCATCGGGTTTAATGATCGAAAAAGTACGTTCCAATGCCATCTGATTCTCCCACAACTACATTTTATAAATAAAGGAAACATGCCCCAAGGATTCTCACATACCAAAACCCAGAGAAGCGGCGGCGTATTATACTTCGACTCAGTTAGTTCGCAATGCCCCTACCACTTCCGCTACGCGCCGGCTAACCGACCGGACTTCCGATTCATCGGTATATCGACCGAAACTAAAACGCAGTGCTGAGTCTGCTAGCTCATCGCTCAACCCTATACCTTTCAAGACATATGAAGGTTCAACCAGCTCGGAATTGCATGCCGAACCGCTCGACAGTGCGACATCATCCAAAGCAGACATAAGCGTTTCACCATCCACGCCAGAAAAACTCACATTTACGATCGAAGCGATCGATACATTGGAATCACAATTTATGCGTATATCTGGAATTTGATTGAAAGCCGAAAGTAAAATCTCACGAAAATACGCGTATTTCTCTGTCTCCTTTTGACCTTCCCACGCCATCAGTTCTGCTGCCTCACCAAGACCAACAATCTGGTGAGTCGCCAGCGTTCCAGAGCGCATTCCAAATTCATGACCTCCTCCATGAATCAATGGTTGAAGTGATAATTTCGAATCTCTATTAACAAAAAGAACGCCAATACCTTTGGGCCCATAGATTTTATGACCCGATATAGACAGCATGTCGATATTAGAAGTTTTCACATCGATCTTAAGCTTGCCAAAACTTTGAGCAGCATCGACATGAAATAACACATTATTTTTCCGGCAAACTTCGCCTATCTCAACAACATCATTTATCGCACCTAATTCATTATTTACGTGCATTAGCGAGACTAAAAACGTTTCTTCATTGATGGCTTCTTGCACTTGCTCGGGACTGCAGCAACCGAAGGAATCCGGTTCTAAAAAAGTGATACTAAATCCTTGCTCTTCAAGAAAATAGCAAGTGTCCAGCACAGCCTTGTGTTCAATTTTACTCGTAATAATATGTTTTTTGGCGGCCCGGTCAGCGACACCTTTTATCGCCAAATTATCAGACTCCGTAGCGCCAGAAGTCCAAACAATTTCTCTAGGATCCGCGTTTATAACGCTAGCTACTTGTACTCTGGCCTTCTCAACTGCTTCTTCAGCTTGCCAGCCATAAATATGAGTTCTCGATGCTGGATTACCAAAAACCCCATCAAAATCTAGAAAATTCGACATTACTTTAGCAACGCGCCGATCAACCGGTGTAGTCGCTGCATAGTCCATATAGATCGGGGGATTCACTTAACGCTTAGACCAACCGATTAACTTGGATCAAGGATCTATCCAACTGATCTAAAATCCCTTCTCCAACATCTTCATTCTTTTTTGCAAACAATTCATCCAACGTCACTCGACTCAAGAAATTATCGATTTGATGCGATAACGAAGCCCAGAGATTATGGGTTAAACACATATGGCCATTGTTGCAATCTCCGGAGCCTGCGCAACGCGTCACGTCCACGCCCTCCCCGACAGCCTCGAGAACACTGGAAACACCTATATTCGAAGGTGAATCGGTCAGCGCGTAACCGCCTCCTGGTCCACGCTGACTTAAAAGCATTCCCGATTTACGCAATGAGCCCAGTAATTGTTCTAAATAGGGTTCGGAAATATTCTGACGCCGAGCGATTTCCTTAACACTGACCATGCCATCTGCTTGATGAATGGCGATATCCAGCATAGCAGTTACCGCATAACGTCCCTTACTTGTTATACGCATATAATCCCTAAAGGTCTCTCAGAGCTGAAAGTATGCAATATGCGTTATGATTGATCCACGCTATTTTTAGAGACATTCGATCGCGGATCCATATGTTTTAGGATACCCCGTAATATTTGAACCTCAGTATCATCCAACCCAATCCGCGAAAACATCCGCCTTAATCGAACCATAGTCTTGCCGGGGTTAGTCTCATCCAGGAAATCCGTCTCGAGAAGTACATTTTCGAAATGCTCCAACATCAACTCAACCTCTCCGGAACTAGCTAATCGCCTATCCCATTCGCCTTTCGGCTGATTCGGTTTTTCTTTCGAAGTAAACAACTCATACCCGACAACCTGAACGGCCATGGCCAAATTAAGCGCAGGATAATCTTCATGGCTGGGTATCTGCATATGCAATTGGCAAGATTGCAGCTCTTCATTAGTCAGCCCGCTGTCTTCACGACCGAAGAGGATCGCTATTTTTTGGTCAGCTGGATAACTCTTAACTTGCTCGGGCAATTCGCGAAGGACCAGAGATGGCCATGGAATATTTCTTGACCTAGCGCTGGTTCCAATCACAACATGACATCCTTTGATCGCCTCATGCAGGTTGTCATAGCAAACAGCTTTTTCTAGTAAATCAATTGCGCCGGCAGCTCGCCATTCAGCTTGAGGATCAGGAAATCTCTTTGGATTGACTAGCGAAAGATTGCCTAATCCCATATTTTTCATAGCCCTTGCTACAGCACCTATATTACCGGGATGTTGAGGCTCGACTAAAACAATCGTTAAATTATCAAACACGCGTATCTCCGAATTTTCGTTCTCTTCGTGTTACCATGCGAACCTATTTTTCGCCCTCTGAGATTCCAAATGCAGCCAATGGCAAATATTGCTCTTCGCGCGGCCAGAAAAGCTGCCGACTTTATACTCTTGTCATTTGATCGACCAGATCAGTTTCAAATTGAACAAAAATCTCCTAAGGACTTCGTGACCATCGACAAAACCGCTGAAAAGATCATATTAGAGCAAGTCCAAACCACCTATCCAAGACACAATATACGAGCAGAAGAAACCGGAACTACAACTGTCGATGAAACAAATGAGTATACCTGGATTATCGACCCTATTGACGGAACCATGAACTTTATTCGCGGGATCCCTCATTTTGCCGTTTCAATTGGAATCCAAAAAGGTAATCACCTAGAACATGGCGTCATCATCGACCCAATCAACCAAGAAGAGTCTGTTGCCAGCCGAGGTTATGGTGCAACGCTAAATGGCAAAAAAATCAGAGTAGCGAACAACGAGTTGCTCGAAGACGCACTCATCGCCACTGGAATCGGGGCAAGTAGCGTGGCCTCGAGAATTGAGTTTTATATGACAAAATTGAAAGAATTTACGACGACCTGTCAGTCTATTCGATCAACCGGCAGTGCAGCTTTAGACCTTGCCTACGTAGCCTGTGGAAAAACGGACGGTTTCTGGCATCCGGATCTCAAACCTTGGGACATTGCCGCGGGCGTGGTCATCGTGCGAGAAGCAGGCGGTTTTGTCGGTGACTTCATGGGCGGAGAAAATTTTTTTCATTCAGGTGATGTAGTGGCTGCCAACCCAAAATGTTTCAAATCAATCGTGCAAAGACTTTCTCGATAAACTTTATCTAAGTCAGGTCTTTATATTGATCGAGGTTTTCTTCATTGACCACGACTAGGTCTTCCCGAGTAATGTTCATCAGAATCAACACATTCGAGGCCACGTATATAGAAGAATAAGTGCCTACTAATACGCCAACGCTCAACGCGATAGCAAACCCTTGTATGGACTCTCCACCTGCCAGTAACAATGAAAGCAGAACAAATAAAGTAGTCATGGATGTCACCAACGTCCTTCCCAAAGTTTGGTTAAGTGATTCATTAATTACCTCAATAGACGTACTCTTTCTGATGGAACGAAAATTCTCCCTGATTCGGTCGCTGACCACTATCGTATCGTTCAGCGAATAACCGATTACTGCCAGAATTGCAGCTAGCACCGTTAAATCAAAAGTCCAACCGAAAATCGAAAATAACCCAAGAACAATCACTACGTCATGAACAAGCGCACTCACGGCGCCAAAAGA
>CAZYHH010000098.1:0-4382 GCA_964647295.1 uncultured Pseudomonadales bacterium | reverse complement strand
GGTGAAGCGAAACAATATATACAACATCACCACGATGAGCGCTGCCACTAGTGCGAGGCCACCATCCTCCGCTAACTCATCGCCTACAGCTGGACCAACATAGCTCGATTGTCGCAATTTCGAATCAGCAAATTGTCCAGAGATAAAACTATATATTTCGTCGCCCAATTGGGATTGATTAACCCCGTCTACTGGGGGCATACGAATCAGCAAATCTTTGTTTGAACCAAAATACTGGACCGTCCCATTTTCAAAACCTTCCATCTCGAGTTGATCTCGTACTAATTCTGGATCGATTTCTTCGCCAAAACCAATCTCGACCATGGCCCCGCCAGTAAAGTCCAAACCGCGATTCAAACCATTGAACGCCAACGAAACCACGCTCAACAGAACCAGAAGGCTCGACAAAATCAGTGCCTGGACGCGTTTCCCCATAAAATCTATCTGGAACTTCATACCCTTAAAGTCTCCAAAGATTTTCCACCATACATCAAGTTGACCTGTGCTCTCGTCACCATAATCGCTGTAAACATCGAACAGACAATGCCAACCGCCAGCGTCACCGCAAACCCTCTCACCGGACCACTTCCAATGGACAGCAAGATAATCGCAACGAAAAACGTCGTAACGTTCGCGTCGGTGATGGTCAACAAAGCTCGATCAAACCCAGATTGAATAGCCTGCTGCGGTGCTTTTTCCTTAAGTTCCTCTCGAATTCTCGAAAAAATTAAAACGTTCGCATCAACCGCCATCCCGACAGTCAAAACAATTCCCGCTATCCCAGGCACTGTCAAAGTGGCACCCAGGACCGACATGATCGCAACAATCAAAATCAAATTAGATGTCAACGCAACGTTCGCCGCCAACCCAAAAAAGCGATAGTAAAAAAGCATAAAAACCAGAACGATAGCAAATCCAATCACAACCGATATAAAGCCACGCTCAACATTTTCATCACCCAGTTGAGCGCCGACTGTCCTTTCCTCCACTATGTACATAGGTGCCGCCAACGCTCCTGCCCTCAATAACAGCGCCAGGTCCTGTGCTTCGCGAAGACCAAGACCCGTAATCCTAAAATTAAAACCCAGTGCAGCTTGTATCGTAGCGACACTGATCAGGCGTCTTTCTTCAACGGTAGACCGAACATCGACTAATTGACCACCGACCATCTTCTTTTCGATCTTGGGTTTTTGCTCAATAAATAGTATCGCCATAGAGCGGCCAACGTTGGGGCCCGTGGCCTCGTTCATCTTCCTACCGCCATCATTGTCCAATTGAATATTGACTTGCGGTTGACTAGTTTGAGGATCGTAGCTTTGCTGTGCATCCTGAACATTATCACCGGTTACGATGCTTCGGCGCAGAATCTCTACGTCGCGTCCTTCATAAGGGTAAGTTTCGATTTGGGACCGGCGCGAATTCGGAAGAGACGCGAGTCGAAAGTCCAAATTAGCGAATTTATTGAGTATACGTTTGGCCTTTGCGCTGTCTTGAAGCCCTGGCAAATCGACAACGATTCGCGACCTACCTAACCGTTGAACCTGTGGCTCCGAGACACCTAATTCATTGACTCGATTACGCAAGCTCGTCAAGTTTTGCGAGATCGCCCTATCCTCTAGCTCAACAATGCGATTATCCTTTAAAGTAAACCTTAAGCTCGGTACACCTTCAACGTCTCGATCAAAAACATCAAAATCCGAAAATTCTTCCAACGCACTAGACGCAGCTTCTTTATCTGCTTCCTCTCGAAACTTGATGACGATCGAATTATCTTTGATCCAGTTTCTTCCGGGAATGAACCGAATACGATCTTCTATCAACTGATCTCTCATCCCTTCAGCAGCATTCTCTAGGACACCTGACAGATATTGGTCCATGTCAACTTGTAAAAGAAAATGAACGCCTCCAGAAAGGTCTAGCCCCAACGACATAGGTTTTCCGCCAATACCCTGCAACCAGTCAGGTGCGGTTGATGCCCTATTGAGCGAAGAGAGATATTCCAGTTTTTCTTCAACAATGTACTCATCAACGATCGCCTGCCCTCTGAGTTGATCCTGATCATTTAAAAACCGTATCAGGATTTCCGTTCCTTCATCGGCAGTTTCGGTGGCCTTCGGATTTAATCCCAACTCACTAAAACGATCTGACAGGTCTATAACAAAGTCAGCGTCGATCGGCGTTTGATTTTCTGTCCGAATCTGGATTGAAGGGTCGGGTTGATACAGATTAGGGAGCGCATAAATCGAGCCCAACACTAGAACGCCAACAATCAAAAAATATTGCCAGCCCTTATAAGTATTCGGGGGCAAATAACTTGCTTTGTCTGGAACCCCGAGTAAATTTGCCACTATCTAACCTTAAATTTACCGGATAAAACCTAAGACTCGTCAAGAGACTTGATGGTTCCCTTGGGCAAGTTGGCCCCTACTGCTGTTTTTTGAACACGCATCTCCACATCGGCGCTCACCTGCAAGATAACAAAATCGTCTTCGACTTTGTTTATTTTCCCAACTAGACCCCCGGCTGTGACAATTTCGTCACCCTTATTTAAGCCCCCGATTAATGTTTGATGCTCTTTTCTTCTTTTATTCTGAGGTCGAATCAAAAGAAAATAGAATATCGCTATGAAACCAACCAAAAACAGTATGTTGATCATGCCGGCATCTCCACCGGATCCGCCGGCATCGGCCGCATGAGCCATCGAAATTATCTCAATCATATTTTTTCCACCCTTCTATAAGGCTATTTACAAGCGTGCGGAATGTACCGTTTTCGATCGCTTCACGCAATCTCGTCATCAGAAAGTGATAATAATAGAGATTGTGTCTGGTAATCAAAATCGCCGAAAGCATCTCGCCACAACGATCCAGGTGATGCAAATAGGCCCTTGAAAAATTCTGGCAAGTATAACATTCACAACGACTATCTAGCTTTTCTTCGGAAGACTTATGTCTTGCATTACGAATCTTAACCACGCCATTTGTCGTAAAAGCATAACCGTTTCGCCCGTTACGGGTAGGCAACACACAATCAAACATATCGACTCCGAGGGAGACCCCCATGACAATGTCTTCGGGAGAACCCACGCCCATAAGGTATCTTGGACGATCAGACAACATGTTTGGGAGCAAGAGCTCGATGATTTCACGCATTTGCTCTTTGCTTTCGCCCACCGACAAGCCTCCTATAGCGTAGCCATCGAACCCGATCTCAATCAAGTGCTGTAAGCTCTCCTCCCTTAACGCTGGATACATACCGCCCTGAACGATACCAAAGAGCTTCGAATCACCTGAAAGATTACCATTTTTTATTCGGTCAAATTGCTCTTTGCTTCGCGCCGCCCATCGCATTGAAAGTTCCATCGACGATCGCACCTCATCTTTTTTTATATCAGGCGACGTGCAATCATCAAGTACCATAATAACGTCAGATCCAAAATTAGCCTGTGCATCAATAGATCTTTCTGGGGTTAATTCCACTTTGTCTCCATTGATGGGAGACCTAAACAGCACCCCTTCCTCAGAAATCCGATTCATCTCGCCAAGGCTAAAAATCTGGAATCCTCCACTGTCAGTCAAAATAGGTTTATTCCAATTCATGAACCGATGTAGTCCACCCAAGTGCTGAATTTGTACATCGCCAGGTCTGAGCATCAGATGAAAAGTATTCCCCAACAAAATTTGCGTACCCACCTCTAGCAAATCTGAGGGCATCATCCCTTTAACCGTCCCATATGTACCACAAGGCATAAACACCGGGGTCTCGACGACCCCATTTTTTAGGTGTATTCGCCCTCGCCGCGCGAGGCCGTCTTGTTTAATTAATTCATACACGGATCTTTATCCAACCACATAGCATCACCATAGCTATAAAACTGGTAGCCCTCTTCTATTGCCGATCGATAGGCATCCATCACCCTTTCGTAACCGGCAAACGCGCAAACCATTATCAACAACGACGACTTAGGTAGGTGGAAATTAGTGACAAGACAATCCACGATCCTAAACCGAAAGCCGGGTTTGATAAACAAGCTAGTCTCGCCCGACAAACTATCATCACTAAATGTGCCACTTTGCGCAGCGCTTTCTAGAGCACGAACGACGGTCGTGCCGATCGCCACCACCCGAGCGCCTGCCTCTTTAGTAGAACGTACAAGTGAGACCGTCGTTTCGGGTATTTCATACCACTCTTCGTGCATGATATGTCTTTCGATATTTTCAGCCCGAACTGGCTGAAAAGTTCCCGCCCCCACATGTAGCGTTAGCTCGGCTATCCTGATGCCTTTCTCGCGCAGTTGGTCCAGCAATTCTTCGGTGACGTGCAGCCCAGCCGTAGGTGCTGCAACGGCTCCATCATACTTACCATAAATTGTCTGATAACGA
>CAZYHH010000097.1:0-10190 GCA_964647295.1 uncultured Pseudomonadales bacterium | reverse complement strand
GGATCGCGTCAATAATTTCTCTCGCCTCCGAGGTCCAATCTGAAAACTCCGTGACTAGCTCTCGGTGCTCCCCCGGTTCATGCCAAGATTCAGAAGCCCAAGACTTATTCTCGATGACCGCCACACAATTCAAAGTTCCTCCGCTTTGAATAGGGTAAGTTACTAGGTGTTTTTTCGGACCCCACCAAACACGTGAGATGTCGGTATAAAGTTCAGAAGAGATTGATTTTATGGGCACCTGGGCTCGCCATGCAACATGACCAGTAAACACCGCATCATCACTGCCAAAAATTTGAGATCTAATAGTCGAATTGATGCCATCCGCACCAACCAACACAGAACCATTAAATTCTGTCCCAACAGTCTTAAGCTTGACGTTGCTCCTATGCAATTCAAAAGCTGTCACCTCACAACCCGGGTGTAGCTCTATCAGATCATCTTCGGAGGCCAATCTCGCAAGAAGCTCGACGAGCTGAGATCGATTAACGTTGCAATAAGGAAAACCATACTCTTTGGCTAGCGAAGCACCTAACTGTATCGTTGATAAGATTCGATTCTGCTTTCCATCCAGAAAACGCACACAATCCGGCTCACAGGAGAACGTCCTGATCAAATCCACAATCCCCAAATAATCATAGACTCGCATACAGTTAGGGCTCAGCTGAATACCGGCCCCCGTCTCGGAAAATTCGGGTCTACGCTCGAAAACTCTGGAGGCGACACCTTGCTTAGAAAGACACAAAGAAAGTGTTAATCCTCCTATACCTCCACCCACAATCAAGACGGGCTTCTTTGTCATCTATTTACAACTCACAAACTATTCAAATAAACACCCAATCAATAGGACTAAGATTGCTCGTCAGAATGTCATTATTCTTGTGGTAGCGCAAAGGCAAAATACTCTGAACCCGAAGGAGGGCCCAATCGGCCGCCACCTGCAGAGATCACAACAAACTGGCGTCCCTCAACACTGTATATAGCTGGAGTAGAAAAACCTGCAGCACTTAACTCAGTCTCCCAAAGCATATTCCCATCTCTTGTATCAAATGCTCGAAACTTTTTATCAGGGGTCGCCCCAATAAAGATCAAGCCCGAAGCAGTTACCACGGGGCCTCCATAATTGATTGCCCCATATCCTAAGTCGGGGTGCGACAAAAAATTTCCCAGCGGGAAAGACCAAACAATTTCGCCTGTCGCCAAATCAATTGAGTTTAAGGTTCCCCAAGGAGGCGCGTTTGCTGGCAGACCTTCATGATCCTTCAGGTATACATAGCCTCCCAAAGCATATCTGACTTCTTTGCTCGGTTTATCTGGGATCGGCTCAGGCGACAATATGTATCCTAATGCTCCTCGATAGGTAGCTGTATCAAGATAATCATAGGCTGGCATTCGGCCCTTACCCTCTTTGACGACTTTTACTATTTCAGCGATCGTCAATCGATCGGAAATGTCTGTCAATGAAGGTCCCTGGTCAGTACCTTCGAGGTGCCTACCATGGCAGGCTCCACAATGCGACATATAACTACCGTAGTTACTGAATCCCACGGGAACTTCAGTCAATTCTAATATTCCAGACTCATCATTAGCATTCAAAATCAATCGATTGTCACTAGGATCAAATGCCGAACCGCCCCACTCTGCTCCGCCGTCGTACCACGGCGTGATCAGAACGGTACCGACTTTTGGCGGCGCCCATGAACGCAAGTCCCAATCTTTAATCTTATCCTTCACATAGGCTGTAGCCTCTGTGGTGCGTCGTGTAATTTCAAAAGTCTGGCGACTAAAAGCGATCGATGAGAGGTACTGTTTATTCGAAGGAACCTCGCCTGGCAAACTACTTGGCAAAGGCGTGTCGATCTCCAATATCGGGTGCAAAGACTTCCCTGTTTCTCGCTCGAACACGTAAAGATGCCCGGATTTTGTGGTGAGCGTCACTGCATCGATGGTCTCTCCCTCTCTTTCAAGCTTGACCAAAGTTGGGGGTGATGGATTGTCGCGATCCCACAAGTCATGCTTAACCACCTGATAGTGCCACCTTAATTCACCAGTTTTAGCATCTATCGCCAACAGACTATTGGCGTACAAATTGTCGCCTACCCGTTTAGCTCCGTAAAAATCCGGGGTCGCCGATCCTGTGGGCGCGAATAACAATCCTCTCTCTTCGTCCAAAGCCATGCCTGTCCACACGTTCGCACCACCCGCTATCTCAAGAGCCCCCTCTTCCCAGGTCTCCGAGCCTGGCTGGTCTGGTAACGGTATCGAATGGAACGTCCAAGCCAATGATCCATCCACGACATTGAATGCCCGGACCATACCGGGGAAGGCGAGACTATCTTCGGTGGTAGAAAATCCTAAAATCACTTTATCCTGATAGATCACTCCAGGCACAGTGACGCCAACCCCTCCTCTGCCTTCTAGGGAGGGCGTCATATCCAATCTACCTAGATCTCCGAAAGAAGAAATGAGATCTCCGGTGTTAGCATCAACCGCTATCAGTTCTTTCCCGGCGGTAAACAATACCCTTCGATCCTTCCCGCTGTGCCACCACATCAAACCTCTTTGTGCACCCCCAGTCAGGCCTAGCTCATTACGCCAAAGCTCTTTACCTGTTGCGGCGTTTAGAGCAAAAATATCGAGGGAAGGCGAAAGCCCATATAGCACGCCATCAACCACTAGTGGGCTGGTATACATCAGGCCATCAGGTTCACCCGAACGGTATCGCCAAACCTCTTCTAGCTTCACCACATTATCGCGATTAATTTGAGTTAGTGGTGAATAATGCTGTCTGCCGCTATCCCCTAAATAGGTAGCCCAATCTACGTTATTCAGATCTGATTCAGTCCCATCACACCCCAATAGGCAAAAGACCATCAACAGAAACCAAAGTTTTCTTACCATATTCTCCACCCGCTACCCCGCTCTCAAAGAAGAACATACTAGAGATCATTAAATCGAGCAAAAAGGCAATAAAGAATAGGGAGTCTATCTAATGGCTCTGCTGCCGAGACAAATAAAGACTATAAAACTTCAGGGCTCCTAAGATCCGAAACGGTAACGCAATTTCATAGTGAATACATCGATAATGGGTTCGTTCATCGCATCGCGAAAGAGCGGCGCAAAATCTCCATCGATCTGGTTAGGCAAGTTACTGCCTCGAGTATAAACAAGAAACAAGTCAGATAGTGGACCGATCTCCCAACGATATCGCAGCTGCGCTGTTAGGCGTGATACTGTGAAATCATCCGTAGGATCAGACAAGTCTTTAAAACGCGGGACCAAATCGCCAATTTCCTTTTCGATGGACCACCAATGACTTTGATCAGCTTCAATCCCAACCCATTGTAATTTCAACCTTAATTGCTGTTTAGCCGAGATAAAAAAGTTCATCGATAGATTAGGCTGTACCTCAACCGCATCAAAGGAGGTGAACTTTTTGTCTCCCAAGTAAATAAGCCACTCATCACGTTTTTTCCATCCGACGTCCAGGTCAATTGAGAAACGATCTACAGGCGCATAAGTCAGCCCTAAAGTGGTTGAGTAGGTAATATCGCCCAAATCTTCACTACGCGCTTCGAGATTAGCCGAAAATGAAAACTTCTTGGCAGAATTCGTTCCGGCACTTACTCTGCCCCAAAAACCCGTATCTAAACGATAGCTGCCGTTCCCTCGGCTATTGCGGTCATCGTATTGAGGAGGTTTAAGTCCCATGTTCGCTGATATCTCCAAATTTTTCTGGGTTAGCCACGTTCCCATTAACCCGACCCATGCTTCGGTCAGATATCCATCGGCATTCGAATGGATCTGAGTAAAGGTCCCGATTCGTTTGTTCCTCATCCAACCAGGAAGGCCGCGAGAAGTTGACTTCATAAAGCGATAACTCGCCCCTATGACGTCATTACGACGCAAAAACCCTAGATCCGAAATGTCCAACTCATTATCAAGGATGTCGATCGAGAGCGTATGCATAAGCCCTAATTTTGGAGTGAGCCTAATGTCTGAAAACAAGCCATAACCCACCTCTCCCTGCTTGTCAGAAACCATCAATTGGCTATCCCAGGATAGTCTTCCATCGCCTGACAGCAGATGCGAATCTATCCCATGTACCACCGCGTCATTAATCGGATTAGATGCCAAGGTACCCATGTAACCAATCGAACTGCGTCCCCCTCCACTCGCTTTTTCATAGAGTAAACGAGCCACACCAAAGTCTCGGCCATCTGCCTGTAACACCATATCACTGCCAGTGTTATTCCAGGTTCCCAACCACTCAACCTCCTTTTCAAAAGCTGATAGCACTCCATATCGAAGTCCCCCTGATTGTCCTACCGCTTTGACCGCCCCCACCAGTTCGGTCGGTTTGCTCTGTTCGACACCTGATACGGACACATCATCGGGAATTTCGACGTGCTTTGCCGCGCCACCAATTCGCCGAGTATTAAGCAAGGTACTTGGTTCCATTCGATAAGTTCCTGGCGACTGACGACCACCACTGCCACTGGGACCCGACGATGAAAAGGGATTAGAACGAGGTGAAGTCACAAATACTTCATTTCCTTCCAAGAAAAAAAGGCGTTTCTCTGGAAAAAAAGTTTCGTAGGCTGTTAGGTTGACTACCACATCATCTGATTCGACCGACCCGAAATCCGGATTCACGGTCGCCGTCAGCTGAAGATTACTTGACGGACGCCATGCCACATCAATTCCGCCTCGGGCTTCAGCCTCGTTACGTATCTCATCTGACGTCGCAGAGATGTATGGATAAACCTCCCACTGTTGTCGGGGGTCGACACCTTCGACGCTGACTGGTGCAAAAGCTGAAATAAAACGTGCTTGGGAGAATGGCAGCGCCGGAAAGGAATAGCGCTCATCCATGTAGGCGACTTTCCTGAAAATAGCGATCGCAATTTTTCGTTCTTTGGCCCCATCAGGCATACTCAGCGCCGACCATGGAATGAACATCTCCATACTCCATCCATTCTCCGTAATGGCCGTCTCACCGGCCCACGGTCCGTCCCATTGATCGGTAATGTTCTGTTCAGGCGCTATTTTGCCATCCCGCTTTGTCCCTCCAAGCCCGAGATTAAAAAAGTACCCATACAATCCCTCGCCAGATGAATCCACCAAAAAACCGTAATCGTCGCGATTAACCGGCTCATCTCTAGAAGACAATCTTTCCACTAATGTCTCGACCGGCTGATCCATCTCTGCGCCCACGAATAACCCCTTTTCCGTATAAAGGATCCGAGACTTCGTTCCATGGGTAGGAGTTTCCAGGGTATCTGGGTCGCTAACGATCATCCGATCAAAAGCGGGTATCTCAGCCCAGATCGCTTCATCGATCCGGCCATCGATCTTTATATTCGCGTCTTCCACTCTTGCGATACGGATCGCTGTTGAGCCAATCTCAGCCAAGCTCGCCGAATTAACAATTCTAGCCTTGGGCCTAGCGTCCTGACCGGACTTCACATCTGGTTTCTGTGAGGGCGCTGGGTGTTGTAAGGGAGTACCCGCGATCTTTCTTACTGGGCTTTTATTAACCCGATTCGGATCTTGAACGATTGCGTTCACAGATCCCGGCTTTTGTTGTTCTAACCTAGTACGGGGCTGTTGCTTCGACGGCAAAACCCATGTATCCCCATAACCGTTGGTTCTGGCCTGGCGCACCAACTCTCCAACCGAAGATTGATCCATAACCGGGCCCAACACCCGATGATAGGTCGTACCCTTAATCATGGCCTGTTCTATACGAGCATCGATCCCGAAACGACGAGCAACTTGCGCAGACTCTTTTAGAGCCAGCGAACGATCCGTAAAACTGTTAAATACGGCAGAACCTGGCCCAGCTAACGCGACTCCAGAAACTACTAACAAACAAAAAAAGACAAACCGAGAATACAAAATCAAGAAGTAAAACCGCAAAAAAGGCCGGCGAATATAGCAGATTCAACCTTCAACAGCCATCACCGAACAGAACAAACGCTTCTAAAGAAAGACCAAAAAGTCTTTCTTAACCCGCGAGCCTGGTTTAATTAAGATCCAAAACGATACCGCAACTTCATGGTGAAAATATCAATAATCGGCTGATCGACCGCATCTTGAAACAACGGCCAAAACTCTTCGTTGACCCTGTTTGGGAGGTTACTTCCACGAGTATAAACAATGAACAAATCCGATAATGGACCGATTTCCCAACGATAGCGAACCTGAGCGGTCAAACGCGAGACGGTAAAGTCATCAGTTTGGTCCGACACGTCCTTGAACCTTGGTATAAGATCTTTCACGCCTTCTCTTATCGACCAAAAGTGACTCTCATTGGCATCGATACCAATCCATTGAAACTTGAGGCTCAGCTGCTGCTTGGAAGAAATAAAAAAGTTCATCGACAGCATCGGGCGTATTTCCAAGGCATCGTATGAAGTGAATTTTTTGTCGCCCTGATAAAGGACCCACTCATTCCGTTTATTTAGCATTACGTCCAGATCGAGCGAAAACCGATCAACTGGGGTATAGGTAAAACCTATGGTTGGTATATAAGTAACCTCGCCTAAATCTTCCGGCCGGCTGTCCAGCCCCGCCGAAACCGATAACTTCTTCGCTGAGTCCGAGCCAATCGTGAAGCCAGAAAAAAACCCATAGTCAGTACGATAAACCCCATTACCCCGACTATTACGATCATCATACTGAGGCGGCTTGAAGCTCAATCTCGCCGATATTTCGATGTTCTTCTTGGTAAGCCACTCCCTCCTCATTCCCATATATGAATAGGTCAATCGGCCTTCCGTATTAAAATGAGCTTGAGAAAAAACGATCATTCGCTTGTTTCTGAGCCGATCGGGAAGTCCCGTCGAGGTCGATCGAAAATACCGGTAACTGAACCCTGCGACATCATTTCGACGCAAAAAGCCCAAGTCGGAGATATCCAATTGATCATCAAGCCAATCTAACGAAAGACTGTGACCGACTCCTCGTTTAGGTTTCCAGCCTAAATCCGCAAAGAGTCCATAGCCCATCTGACCTTGTTTATCAGAAACCATCAACTGTCCATCCCAAGACCACTTGCCAGATTTGGAGAGCCAATGACTGTCCACCCCGTGCACCAAGGCGTCATCCAAAGAATTTGAAGCTATGGTCCCCATGTAACCTATGGAATTGCGACCACCACCGCTTGCATTTTCATATAACAACCGAACGACTCCAAAATCTCGGCCATCTCCCGTAATTGGGACCTCTAATCCCGTCGCTTCATCTGTTCCAATCAATTCTGCTTCTTTCTCAAACGCGGTCAATAATCCATATCTCAAGTTCCCCGATTGGCCGACCGCCTTCACAGCCCCGATTAGTTCTGACGGCTTACCAAGCTCAACCCCACTAACGGCCACGTTATCGGGAATTTCAACTTGTTTGGCAGCGCCTCCGATGCGCCGTGTGTTTAATAAAGTACTTGGCTCCATGGTAAAACTACTCGCAGACTGGCGCCCCCCTCCACCCCTAGAAGTTCCCATCGACCGAACGTTAGAACGCGGAGAAGTGACAAATACCTCATTACCCTCCAAAAAGAATAATCTCTTCTCCGGAAAGAACGTCTCATAAGCGGTCAGGTTGACCACTGCGTCGTCCGATTCCACAGAACCAAAGTCAGGATTGATCGTGGCAGTTAGCTGAAGATTGCTAGAAGGTCTCCAGGCGATATCAATTCCGCCCCGTTCACCTGCCTCATCGCGTATCTCATCGGAAGTGGCCGATACATAGGGGTAAATCTCCCACTGCTGCTTAGGGTTTACGCCTTCAACCGACACAGGTTCAAAGGCCGAAATAAAGCGAGCCTGAGAACGGGGGAGTGGCGGCCAGGTATAGGTTTCATCCATGTAAGCAACTTTTCGCAAGACTGATACTGCGATTTTTCTATCTCCCGGTGCTTCTGGCATTGTCAGCGCTGACCAAGGAATAAACATCTCAGCACTCCAGCCATCTTCTGTGACAGAAGTCTCACCAACCCATGGGCCATCCCATTGATTCGTTAAATTATCTTCAGGCGCGATTTTTCCGTCAGTTTTTGAACCACCTAGTGCCAGCCTAAAAAAATATCCGTACAGGCCTTTCCCGGACGAATCAATCGCAAATCCGATTTCATCCCGGTTAATGGCCTCATCTCGTGACGACAGTCTCTCGACCAATGTCTCTTCGGGCTGTTCCATCTCTAGTGCCACAAATAGCCCCTTCTCCGCGTAAAGAATTCGGGTTTTTGTGACGTGAGTCGGCTTTTCTAAAGTATCCGGATCGGTGACGATCATCCGATCAAAAGCAGGGACTTCTGACCAAATTGATTCATCCACGCGACCATCAATCCTGATATTGGCATTTTCCACTCGCGCAATACGTATCGCTCCAGACTCACTATCCGCAGAAATTCTCGTATTAACGACTTTCGCTGCCATAGCCGATTCACCAACCGTTTTCTGAGGAGCAGAAACCCCCGACTGGGCTGGACTTTTTGGCAACTCAGCTACCGGTCTTGTTAACGGTTTTTCAGGTTTATGATTCTGTCCGGCGACCTTTAGGTTGGGTCTTTTTTTAGACGACAGCACCCACACATCCGAAAACCCCATTGACCTGGCCCGACGAATCAACTCTAAAGCTGAATCCTGATCCACCAACGGTCCCAACACTCGATGGTAAACAGACCCACTGACCATCGCCTCTTCAATGCGAGCTTCAATCCCAAACTTTTTCGAAATCCGTGCCGACTCCTTCAGCGCTAAAGAGCGGTCTTTGAAACTATTAAAGACAACAGAACCAGCCGCTGAAAAGCCAACCTGTGGTAAGAAAAACAAACAAAGAAAACCAAGCCGAAGAAATAACAACAAACAGGACTTATACAACTAAGAGATGTTCTGACTCTAACAAATTTGCAGATTGCTGACCATCAACCACCAAGATTCTCAGTTTTTATAGAGATGATCCACGATGAAGAAGCTTCTTTACCTCTGTTGTTAGGAACCGAACCGATACCTCAACTTCATGGTGAGGACGTCGATTATCGGCTCACTCAAGGCATCTCTAAACAAATAGTCAAAGTCTTGATCTCCCTGATTAGGTAGATTAGCCCCTCTCGTATAAACGATAAACAGATCGGACAATGGAGCAATCTCCCAACGATAACGCAGCTGAACCGTCATTTGAGAGACCGTAAAGTCATCTTTAGGATCCAAATCGGTTTTTACCCTTGGGATCAACGGACCCGGAGTGAGGGGTACCGACCAATACTGGCTTTCATCCCCATCTAATCCGACCCACTGCAATTTTAGTCGCAATTGCTGTTTTGCAGAGATGAAGTAGTCCATGGACAAGCTGGGCAATACCTGGAAAGAATTGAACGCTGTGACATCCCTATCACCCATATGGACCAACCAGTTCTTCTGTCTTTGAAATCCGATATCAAAATCCAGCGCAAACCGATCAACAGGCCGGTAGGTAAAACCAAGGTCGCCAAAAAAGGCCTCGTCCGAACCGCAACAAGATTTGGCGACCAGCTGAATTGACGTAGAGAATTTGTTCGCGGTACTCGTGCCATATGCCGCCCGGAAAAAGTGACCTCCGTCTAGGCGATATGTCCCGTTACCCCGACTATTTTTATCATCATAGCGGCTTGGCACCCACTCCAATCCCAGACTAAATTCGGAGTTGTCTCTAAATAGATACCCATTCCAAAGCCCAAAATAACTTTGCGTCGTATAACCATCCGCGTTCTGTGTACTACTCGCGAAAAGGCCCAACTTTCGATTGCGCAGTCTTGGCCTCAGCCCCTGAGATTTCATCTGGTTGTACATATAAGACAAGCCATACGAATCATTCCGACGCAAAAAACCAAGATCTGATATGTCCAACTGTTCATCAAGCGCATCGATCTTAAATCGATGCATAGACCCCTGCTTTGGCGAAATATTTAAGTCCGTGAAAAATCCATAACCGATTTCATTCTCAACATCGGAAGTGATGAATTGACTATCCAAAGAATACTTCCCAGACTTTGATAGCCAGTGGGTATCCACTCCGTGGACTACCGAATCGTCCAAAGGGTTTGATGCCAGCGTTCCCATGTAACCGACAGACGTTCTTCCTCCCTGGCTCGCACGCTCATATAAGAGCCGCGCAACACCGAAATCGCGCCCGACTTCTGCAATTGCGATTAC
>CAZYHH010000096.1:0-10212 GCA_964647295.1 uncultured Pseudomonadales bacterium | reverse complement strand
ACGGGGCTAATGGATTATGCTCAGAAAATGGGTTGTGACCTAGAGGGCCTCCATTGCGAAACCGGGCCAGGCGTATGGGAAGCGGCTCTTAAAGCATCGATCGGTATGGAATCTGCTGATAATGCAGCGTTGTTCAAAACCTTTAGCAAGGTTTACTTTCAAAAGCGTGATCTTCTAGCGACGTTTATGGCTAAGTGGTCCATGGAGTTCCCGGGTCAGAGTGGGCATTACCATTTTAGCTTTTTGAATTCTAAGAACGATGAGAATGTGTTTTATGAGCCGTCGAGGCCAAATAACATGTCAAAAATGCAATCCTGTGCCGTAGGAGGGCTCATTAAGTACATACCAGAATTTTTGGTGCTGATCGCGCCGACAATTAATAGTTACACACGTTTGGTTAAGGGAGCCTGGGCCCCAACTGCAGCGACTTGGGGAGTTGAAAACCGGACCTCAAGTATTCGCGTAATCCCAGGATCACCGAAAAGTCAGCGAATCGAGTGTCGGGTAGGTGGTGCCGACGGTAACCCCTATCTTGTGTCATCGGCGATTCTCGCGGCGGCTTTTCTGGGTATCGAAGAGAAGCTCGACCCTGGTGAGCCGGTCGAGGGTAATGCTTATGAGATAGAAGATGATTTGCCTTCGGAAAGACGATTCGCCAGTAACTTGAAAGATTCAACCGATCGATTTGATCAATCAACCGCTGCTCGTCGGATGTTCGGGAGTGAATTTGTGGATCACTTCGTCTTATCTAGGCGCCACGAAGTTACAGAATATGAAAGATCGATCAATGATTGGCAGTTACAACGGTATTTCGAGATTATCTAAAGAGATGAAGTTAGGCATTTTGATCACGGATAGAGTGCGAGATGAGCTCATTGGACACTACGGGGACTATCCCGACATGTTCGAAAATCTTCTCTTGGGGACAGATAGCAAGATAGACATTTCTCGTTTTTACGTGGAACAGTCTTTGCCAGATAAGATTGATTGTGAAGGCTACATCATCACTGGCAGTCGCCATAGCGTCTACGACGATCTTCCTTGGATTGTTGAGTTAGTGGGTTTTGTTAGAGAGGTTCTCAGTTCTGGAAAAAAAATCATAGGCGTGTGCTTTGGACACCAATTAATGGCCCATCACTTTGGTGGGTTGGTTGAAAAGTCTGAGAAGGGCTGGGCGGTGGGAGTGCATAAGAGTGAGATCATACTCAAACAGCCTTGGATGGAATCTAGCGATGGCCAGAGCAGCCATGAATTTTCCTTAATCTCGAGTCATCAAGATCAGGTTGTTAGGATGCCACCAAATGCGCATTTGTATGCCACTAACGATTTCTGCCCGATCGCGGGCTTCTTAGTTGGCGATCAGGTACTGACTGTCCAAGGGCACCCTGAATTCAATAAAGAATATGCGAGGGCTTTGCTGGGCCTACGTAAGGATGTTTTGGGCGAAGAGGTGGTTCAACGCGGCAGCAGGACTTTAGAGAACCCAACTGATCAAAAAATATGGGGTCGCTGGATGTTAAGTTTCTTAAAGACTTCAACGGAAGATGTTGTATCTTCTAGGAGATTGCATCGTTTTCGAGTGCGAGCCGAAAAACTGATGAACGAACGTGGGCGTTTGTACGCTTTGCTTCAAAGAGCATCAAAAAAAATGGAACGCGCTGGCAGAAAAACATTTGGCGATAATTGGGACGAAGTGGTTCTTCTAATCGAGCTAATTCAGGATTGGTCAAAAGGGAATTATCAAGATGTCTCTAACAAAACGATCGTTGCAGTCATTGCGGCGATCATCTATCTGGTAACCCCCTTTGATGCGGTGCCGGACTTTCTTTTGGGATGGGGTTATCTTGATGATCTGGCCATTCTAAAATTGGTTATCGGTCAGGTTAGGACAGAATTGGATAAGTTCAAGCGATGGAAAGAACGAGGCTAAGAAGATTCTTTATTGGTGGTGGATTATTGCTGTTTTTGGCGGTGCTGGGGGCCTGTAGTGTTAAACCTATATACAATAACCTTGATAGATTGGTTGCCTGGCAGGCTGGCGAATATCTCGAATTGAGCCGGGAGCAAAAGGCATCTCTAAGACTTGAACTGGGTATTCTTTTAGAGTGGCATCGAGAATCGCACCTAATCTTATATGCCGAGTTGTTATCTGAGTTACCCCAAGCTTATAGTGATGGCGTTTCTCCAAAAATGATTCAAGAATTATTTGATCAGCTACTCATTTGGGGGGTGGAAATTGAGGACAAATCCTTACCTATGGTGGGTGAGTTGTTGCTGTCGTTAGATGAAGATCAAATCGATCATCTAGAGTCTCAGTTTAATTCTAGTAATGAAGAGTGGGTTTCGGTCGAGCAAGGTGGGACTCTGTTAGATTATCAAAGAGGCTGGGCAGCGGAAGTTGAAGACGGCCTAGAACGTTTTACTGGTCGTTTAAACTCTAGTCAGCTGAACTACCTTGAGGTTAAGTCGTTGGCTTATCGACCTGAACGAGTTCTTTGGGGAGAGTATCGAAAAAGGTGGCAAGAAGCTTTTTTTGATTTATTGCGATCAGGCAAAGCAGATCGTTTCCAATTTAGGTTCGTCGAAATGGTAAAAAACCGTGAGTCATACTATGGCGATAATTTCGAAAAAATTTATGAATCTAATCTAGAGCTGAGTCGAGAAGCGGCAGCATATCTTTTGTCGAATCTGACAGAAAAACAAACCACTAAGTTTAACAAGACGCTAAATAATCTCAGCCAAGACCTTCGGGAGCTTGCTCAAAAAAAATAGCACTGGTTTATGGTGTTCCTTAAAAGGATCGCCTCATCACCTCTAACAACATAGACCGTCCAGTTGATTGCTAGGCCTGTTTTTGAGACCGTTAGCTAAGAAAATAGAGTGGAAAACATGGACGTTCATTTCGCAACTGCGTGGGAAGAGATTGCAGAATTATTTCCTAATCGGAAGGCTTCAATCTGCGACGGGAAGACGGTCTCCTGGAACCAGTTTGAGCTCCGTGGAAGCCAGATAGCGTCCTTGTTGGTGGCTCATGGATTAGGTAAAGACTCTAAAGTTGGTCTGTACCTTCATAACTCAAATGAGTATTTGGAGGCTAGCTTTGGCGCATTCAAGATAGAGGGCTGCCCTATTAATGTGAATTATCGGTATAAGGCTGAAGAGCTGGTGTACCTGCTTGACAATGCTGATGTCGAAGCAGTTTTTTTCCAATCTTGTTACGCAATGAGGATATGGGAAATCAAAGATCGATTACACAAAGTGAAAGTTTATGTTCAGATTGATGATGGAACCGAAGCTTTGCTCAGCGGCGCTATCGATTATGAGCGGTCTATTCGGTCACTCGAGGCTTTGCCTCGTCAAATAAGAAACACCCAAGGTATATATATGCTCTATACGGGTGGGACTACAGGGCTGCCGAAAGTTGTTATGTATGAGGTGGGTGCTTTCGCGGGTCGTTTTATCGACATGTTAGCCGCCGGACTGGATCTTGATTCACCTGATAGTATGGACGAATATCGGCAGTTGTTGTCCAAGATCGATAATCCGCCAGTAACTCTGCCAGCCTGCCCTTTGATGCATGGAACGGGCATGTGGCTGGGTGGATTTTTACCTCTGTTGAGTGGGGGCTGTGTCGTGACAACCTCGGCACTCGGACTGAACCCTGATTTGTTGTTAAGTATGGTGGAGATGCATCGGGTAACCGATTTAGTCATTGTCGGGGACGTTTTCGCGAAACCAATCTTGGATTCGCTTGATTTTGCAGAGAAAAGGAATGATCCCTTTGATCTGAGTTCTCTGCAGAAGATCACATCGAGCGGCGTGATGTGGAGCGAAGGCGTGAAACAGGGTTTGCTTCGCCATCAAGATTTGGTGCTCACGGATATTATGGGTTCTACCGAGGGCGGTATGGGCAGTTCAGTAACTACCCGCGGAGGGTCTTCTGTGGCGACAGCTAAATTTGATTTGGGGGATGGTGTGATTGTCATTTCAGATGATGGTGTCGAGGTGAAGCCTGGTAGTGGACAAATCGGTCGATTGGCGACTTCTGCGTCTGTACCGTTGGGATATTTTAAGGATCCTGAAAAGTCCAAGACGACATTTCTAGAGATGAATGGCGTGCGGTATTCGCTTCCGGGGGATTATGCAACCGTTGAAGAAGACGGAACGATCACCTTGTTAGGTAGGGGTAGCGTTTGTATTAACACCGCTGGGGAGAAGGTCTTTCCAGAAGAGGTAGAAGAGGTTGTCAAGAAATGTGAAGGGGTCACCGATTGCCTGGTAGTCGGAATTCCGGATGAGCGATTCGGGGAGCGAGTGATTGCGGTGGTCTCGTCCGAAGAAGAGTTGATGCTTGAGGAGTGTGGTTTGATTGATTTTTCAAAAGAACAGCTAGCGGGATACAAAGTCCCAAAGGGGGTTGTTTTTGTGGTGCAAGTTCGGCGAGGACCTAATGGCAAGGGCGATTACAAGTGGGCAAAAGAGACAGCCATTAAGTATTACAGCTAGTTGTTAAAGCGAGGGTAGAACTTTAAAGATGAAATTCTTGTAGGGGAGTATTGAGAATATGGAATCTCGTGATCGTGCTGATGACCTTGTGCGTACTCATGACAATATAGCGGAACATGGACAATCTCAAGATCAGATGATGTTTTGGGAGCGGGTCCGTTATTGCCTGTTCAATGGCGCCGATTATTTGATCAAGAATATTATCGGCAAGTACATGTTCGTATTCTACACGACGACTTTGGGTGTCCCTCCGATTTGGATAGCGATAGGTCAGCCAGTCATCAAATTACTTGACGTGGTCACGGACCCGTTGGTTGGCGAATGGTCTGATCGAACCCAATCTAAAATGGGTCGTCGGAGGCCCTGGATATTGTTTGGCTCGATCGCTCTGGGGATCGTGTTTCCGATGAGCTGGATGCCGGGTTTCGTGATGTTTTGGGAGCCCACGCAGTCGGTGGTGTCGGTGTTTATTTATTTCTTGATATTCAAATTCCTGTATTACATAACGCATACAGTTGCGGTTGTTCCCTACTATGCTCTGGGTGCTGAATTGTCGACTGACTATCAAGAGCGGACTCGTATAGTCGCGTGGAGGCACATCATCGGACTGTTTGGTGTGGTTTTGGCAACTGGGTCGTTTTGGTTGGCGACACGAGATTATTTGTTCCCTGATGAGGAAACTGGGGTTGCGGCAGTAATGGTTTTAGTGGGATTGGTCATTCTCGTCACCGGAACTATCAGCTCGATTGGTACAAGAGAGCGGAACCAAATTAGTTTCCAAAAGCCCATGCCGCTTATGGATGCAATTCGTATTACCTTTTCAAGTAAGCCTTTTGTGTTCCTGGTAGCAACAGTATTGTTTTATGGGATAGGCCAGTACTTTTCAGTGAGTTTTGGTGCTTATTTGATCATATTCATTCTTTATGATGGAGATAAGAGCCAATTTGCTGAATTGATCTTTGAGGCGACTATTGTCGCCGTCTTTGTCAGTGTTTTACTGAATTTTCTGATCAGGCGTATCTCGGAAAGAGTTGAGAAAGTCACGTTGGCAAAAATTTGCCTCGGTCTGAGTCTGCTGGTACCAGTATCGGTCTTATTCAGTTTTGATCCGGAATATCCTTATCTATATTTGATTTTTCATGCGCTCGCCTTACCTATAGGTAATACGATGATCGAAATATTGCCTCTTTCGATTGTTGCTGACATTTGTGACTTGGATGAAATAAAAAGTGGTAGACGCCGGGAAGGAGCCTATGTAGGCGTCTATAACTCAGCGTTCAAATCAGGTTATTTGTTGGCCCCCTCATTGAGCATGTTCTTACTTGCGTATACCGGGTTTGTGGCTGGCGAGACCGTGCAAAGTCCGGAGACTTTGCAGTTATTGCGAGATTGTTTATTGGGTGGTACAGCCGTTACTTTCGGCATGGCATTTTTGTGTGGGCTTGGAATAAAACTAAGTCGATCAGAAATAGTAGATGCCCAGGCAGAGCTGGGTTCTAGGGTTGTTACTTAAAGTAGCCTTAGTGAGCGGAGGTGGAAGATTTTCTTCTGGATAAAGCGCCTCCTGCCTTTATAAAAAATGGGCCGATACAGGCCAATAACATCATTCCCGAGAGCACTAGGAATGCAAGCTGATAAGACCCCGTGACGTCCTTGATATAGCCGGCAGTGGGTGATGCGGCTAGAACGATGGGTGCTTCGATGTATTTTAGAACACCTGAAGCCGTGGCATATGTGCTACTGCCCAGCGAGGTCGATAAGCTGAACGTCCTAAGCGGAGACATGCCCGAATAGCCCAAGCCATAGAGGGAGGCAGCCACTAACGCGATAGTGAACGTATTGGCTTGAGATAGCAGGAATAGGCCTATCACCTGTATGAGTAGGGCTAACCAAATAGTGATTTTGCTTCCCGCATAGTCTGATAGCCACCCGATGACCGGTTTTCCGGTGGCGGCGAAAAGGGCCGTCACCGACAACACCATGGCAGCATCAAGGCCCATGTCCTTAATATGACTAAACATGTGCAACATCGTTGCGTTAAAGACAGCAGACATTGAGCCAAAGATAAGACCAATGCTCCAAAAAGCAGGACTAGCTAGCATCTGTTTTATCGACCAAGAAACTTGATCGTCTAGATCCTCATAACTGGCTTCTTTGTCGGAGAGTTTACTGACATAGGCCTGGCCATCTCTCACTTCACCTATCTCTTCTGGTTTGTCTTTCATGAAAAAGTAAACCACAGGAAATAATGTTGCGGCGGTGGAGATGGCAAAAATCCCGTAGGTCGTCTGCCAACCATAGTTTTCGATGAGTTCTGGGACGAACTGAGGCATCACGATGCCAGAGAGAGAGGCCCCTAGGACTCCGAGAGCGATAGCCCTTCCTCGCCAATGATCAAACCAATTTATGATGCTGCGATGCCAGGCAAGACCGCCCATACACGCCATACCTAAGCCCATACCAATAGTAGTGACCAGGTAAAATTGTAAAATCGTTTCCACTTGGGAAAGCAGGAGATAGGAGGCTGTGACAATGGCTATTCCAAATGTCAGGACTTTTTTCGGTGATGAACGGTCGAGCAATCTCCCGATAAACGGAGCCAGCAGTGTTCCCATAACGAAAGCTGATGAAAAAGCGAAAGAAATCTCCGTTCTATCGCCGTTTGCTATGGCTATGGAAAGGTCGTCTAAAAAAATACCTCGAGAATATGAGTAAAACCCTGTCCCCAGGAAACCTAGCGTGGCGCTTACTGCAACGATGACCCAACCATAAAAAATTTTTGTCTTGACGCTTTAGTCTCCGGCTTAGGTTGACGGGTCGATTTTCTAGATCATATTCATTAGATTTTTTTTCAAATGATACACTAGAGATCTCGCAATTATTGGTACGTGTATGATCAATTTATATACTGCGTCTACACCAAATGGGCATAAGGCTTCGGTGACTCTTGAAGAATTGGGCTTGCCTTATGAGACTTTTCCAATCGACATGAGTAAGGAGGAGCAAAAAGAAGAGTCGTATCTCGCAATTTGTCCGAACGGCAGAATCCCTGCCATTGTCGATACCGAGGAGGGCGATCTAGCTGTTTTTGAGAGTGGTGCAATTATGATCTATTTGGCGGAGAAGACTGGGAAACTGTTACCTAAGGATGTGCCTGAAAGAGCTCAAGTTCTTCAGTGGTTAATGTTTCAAATGGGAGGGATCGGCCCGATGATGGGTCAGGCCAATGTGTTTTATCGCTACTTCCCAGAGAAAATTCAACCGGCGATCGACCGTTACCAAAATGAGTGTCGCCGGCTTTTTGAGGTTCTTGACCGTCATCTGGCTCATAATGAATGGCTTGCCAAGGATTATTCAATCGCCGATATCGCGAACTGGTGCTGGGTGAGAAGTTACAAATGGTCTGGAATCGAGGCTGGAGATCTTGAGCATCTGAAACGTTGGCGGGACGCAATTAGAGAGCGGCCGGCAAGTCAAAGAGGAATCGCTGTCCCCAGTAGAATCGGTAATCTGCTAGAAGACGATTCTGCTACTAAAGAATTTTCTAGTAATGCGCAAAAAATGATCCAAACATAAAGTCTTTTACCCGAAAGCGTTGTTGTAGTTTGATGACAAAGGTTGAGGAAGAATTTGTTAAAATCACCACAAAACTGAATATTTCTCGGAGTAATTGATATGGCTATGCAACGAACACCACTACTGATGTCAAATATCCTTGATCGGGGAGCAAAGGTAGCCCCAAATGAAGAGATCGTTACGGCGACGGAAGAGGGCGTTAGAAAGCAGACCTATTTAGAAACCCGAAATCGATCGCATCAGTTGGCGCACGCCTTGAGTCGTTGTGGTGTCGAAGTAGGCGACCGTGTGGGTACGTTTATGTGGAATGGTTCGAGGCATTTGGAGGCTTATCACGCGTGTGCGGGGATGGGTGCGGTGTTACATACACTCAATATACGGTTATCTGATCGTGATTTGGAATATATTATTGGTCATGCTCAGGATAAGGTAATCATTGTCGATGCCGACGCGCTTCCACTTCTCGAGGTGCTAAAAGACAGAATGCCAAGCGTTGAACGGGTCGTTGTTGCGACAGAAGAAGGATTTGAAGGTTGGGGTACGGATTTACCCAATCCGGTGGATTACGAAGATTTTATATCCGGCCATGAGGTCGACTACGAATGGCCCCAGTTGGATGAAAATTCTCCGCTTGGACTATGTTATACCAGCGGAACGACGGGCAATCCGAAGGGCGTTGAATACGAGCATCGCTCTCAGTATCTGCACACGATGGCCCAGTGTATGACCGATTCGATGGCGCTGTCTGCGACAGATACTGTCTGTGGAATCGTACCGATGTTCCACGCCATGGGCTGGGGGATACCCTGGTCGGCATTGATGTTGGGATGTAAGCAAGTGTTGCCCCATCGGTTTATGGACCCAGCACGATTGTTAAAGTTGATGGTGGATGAACAGGTCACGCTCTCTGCAGGCGTGCCCACGATCTGGCAGGGAGTTAAGGCGCTATATGAAGCCAATCCTGGAGATTATGATCTGTCGAACCTATCTAGGCTGACTTGCGGAGGAAGTGCGCCTCCGCCCTCGCTCATTCGTTGGTATGAGGATGAATTGGGTGTGGAAATGATCCAGGGCTGGGGAATGACCGAGACATCTCCTCTGGCGACACTGTCGAGAAAGGTAATGAAACGATCTCAGTTGGCCTTGGATGAAGATGCGTTGTTTGAGAACGTGGCCAAGGCAGGCCAACTCATGCCGGGAATCGAGCTGGACATTTTTGACGAAAATTTCGATAGGGTACCGCACGACGGGGAAAGCGTAGGCGAAATACTGATCCGAGGTCCATGGATCTGTTCCGAATATTACAATGATCCACAGCCCGAGAAATTTCATGACGGTTGGTTAATTACTGGTGATGTTGGCAAGATTGATCCCGAAGAGTATTTAATCATCAGTGACCGCTCTAAGGACCTAGTGAAGACAGGCGGGGAATGGATTTCGTCGGTTGATCTGGAAAATCACATTGTTTCTTTAGATGGTGTCTCGCAAGCGTGCGTTGTTGCGCGGCCTCATCCTAAGTGGGACGAAAGGCCCGTGGCCTTGATAGTCGTTGAACCGGGCGATAAGCCAAGTAAAGAGGAAGTCATCGATCATTGCGGTAAAGCCTTTGCGAAGTGGCAGCTACCGGATGACGTTCTGTATATTGATGAGATCCCTTTGACTTCCACAGGGAAAATGGACAAAAAAGTGGTTCGTGCTGATCTAGATGCGAAGGGTTATGTACTGCCCGGACTACAAGAATAATTGGTTGAGCTTCAAGAAGTCCGGTTTATAAGAGCTTTTGGGAGGTTAGGTTGAATGTATCGAGATGAGCAAGCTAATGAATATGACCAAGCTTATTCATGCGAGCCTGGGTATTATTGTGAGCACAAAACGTCCGTTCTTTCTGACCCTTTCGCTTGCTCCTGTTGTGCCAATGTATTTTCTGAAATTCTCCGACAAGCAGAAATAGATTTAAGCGAGCAAGCGCAAGACTTAGACCGAAGGGAGCCTGTTAAATCGGCTAAATATCTCTTAAGGAACGCCAATATTCTTACCATGAACGCCGGTTCGCCGATCGCTGATTCAATGTTAGTGGAAGACGGAAAAATTAAGTGGATCGGCGTATATGAGGAACGACCGACAGATCAA
>CAZYHH010000095.1:0-10216 GCA_964647295.1 uncultured Pseudomonadales bacterium | reverse complement strand
ATTCTATCATGAACCCTACAAAGAGTATCGCTGAACTTAGAAAATCCGTCCATAATTACCTTAGAAATGAATCGTTCATTTACCCTTTTGCTCAATATTTTTGATCACTTTTACTTCTGTATACTTAGTAGATGAAATCTTGCGATCTACTCCTTCACTCCAGCCTGTGTCTTCCTATAAGCCCAAGGAATGATCTACTAAAACAACAGGCTATTGCCATAAAGAATGGAGAAATAATAGAAATAGGTAATACCAAAAAGCTAAACGAGAGTTACCAACCGTCCCAAAACTTGAACTTGACAAATCACCTCATCATGCCAGGTCTAATAAATTGCTATATCGAACCCTTAGAGATCCTTAATCAGAAAGAAGATCACCAAAAACAAACAATCGAATCGGACACTGTCGCCTCAGCTACAAGCAAACAAAGCATCAACAAAAACGAAACAAATTTAAAGATGGAAAGTTTTTTTGCAAAGCTCACCAACTCTGGAACTACCACTTTCGCCCATATGCAAAGCCCTACTGCCGATATAGTTACTAAATCAAACAACCTAGGAATTAGATCTCAGATCGCAGTCCCGATAACCCAAAAAGGTCGCAATAATGATGATAAAAAAGAAAGCTTAACCTATGTACTAGAGCTTCATGATGAGTTCAAACATAACTCACTGACTAACGTCGCTTTTGGAATAAAGAACCCCGATGCCTTTTCCCCAAAAGTCGCTGAAAACATGGCTATTTTTGCTGACGAAACTCAAATTCCCATCCAAGCAATTTATGATAAAGAGTTTTTCGATGGAAAATACGCATCTTGGAATATCAAAGAATCATGGTTAACTCAGTTCGGACGACTAGGGTTACTTGGACCACATTTCCAAGTAATACAGATGAGCCAATTAAACGAAAAAGAACTTGAATTACTGGCTAATAACGGAAGCGAGATTGTTCATTGTCCTTCTGCCGGAATGAGGCAAGCACTAGGTTATACCCCACTCCAGAGGCTCAGAGAGGCAGGTATTGATGTGGGCTTGGGCCTTCAAAAGACAATTGTAAATCATTCTCTTAGCCTATTTCACGAAGCAAAAATTGCCTCTTTGTTGGCAAACCATGAAGATAGCGATCCATTCGGAGTCTCTCTTGAAGACCTAATACACTTGATAACTCTAGGAGGAGCACGCGCACTCGGCCTGGAAGATATTACTGGCAGCATAGAGCCAGGAAAACAAGCGGACTTAATTGCCATAAACCTAGAAAATATCATCTCGACTTCCAAGGAAACCCTTCTGGCTGGATTAATCTATGGAGACATCACTCCTGCCATAGAATACGTTTTTGTTTCAGGCAGAGCTTTGTTAGAAAAAGAAAAACCAACCGAAACAAACCACTAAATAAACCAAAAATTTTAGAGACCACATGGAAAACAAGGAAAATTTCGATCAAGACGAAATCGACAAATTCAACAACATGGCGGCACGCTGGTGGGATCCTCATGGAGATTTCAAAGCCCTACATGATATCAATCCCGCGCGGGTCAGCTACATTATAGAAAGATCCGACGAGTCGGCAAAAGAGATTTTAGATGTCGGCTGCGGCGGCGGTATATTAACCGAATCACTTTATAACTACTTCAAGAATACAATGGGTATTGATGCGGCACCAAAGCCCCTTAAAGTAGCCCAATTACACGCCCTCGAAAATGGTCTCGAGATCGACTACTGTTTAGAGACACCTGAATCATTGTTTCAGAAAAACAAATTTCAGTTCGACATCATTAGCTGTATGGAAATGCTCGAGCACGTAAGCGATTTTTATTCTACTGTCCAAGCATGTGCAAATTTGGCCCGGCCCGGTGCAGACCTCTTTTTTTCGACAATAAACCGAAATCCTATTTCTTTCCTGAAATTAATCGTCGGTGCGGAAGAAATATTGCATATTCTCCCAAAAGGTACACACGACTATCAAAAGTTTATTAAGCCGTCGGAACTAGTGACTTCATTACGAAAAGCCAATCTCGATTTGATCAATCTAAGTGGAATTTCCTACAATCCTTTCACTAGGAAGTGCAAAATCAACTCTGATATAACATCAAACTACATCATCCATGCTAAAAAAAAGTAATGCCTACCGTGAATCAAATAAGCAAAATCTATCCTCGACTGGCCAATGAAAGAAACAACTGGAAATACAACCCACCTGAGGCAGCGCTCTCGGAGAAAAACATCTTGGTCACCGGTGCAGGAGATGGTATCGGACTAGCAATATCGAAAACTTTTGCTTGCTATGGGGCAAATATACTATTGCTAGGCAAGACACGAACCAAACTAGAAGTAGCTTTTGATTGGATAACCGCAAATACAAGTACTAATCCGACTATAATTCCTTGCGACTTATCTCAGATGGATAGTGAGGCGGTTACCAAACTTGTGGATCTAATATCTGAGCACTATGAAACCTTACATGGTTTGATTAATAACGCTTCGATGCTCGGCCCCCGTGTCCCCATCCCCCATTACCCAGACCAAGAATGGCAAAAGGTTTTCCAAATCAACGCTATCGCACCATTTATTCTTACGAAAGGCCTATTCAATCTACTTGACTCAAGTGAAAACGCGTGTGTCATCAATATGTCATCGGGTGTGGGGCAAAAAGGCAGGGCTTATTGGGGAGCATACTCTGCCTCAAAATTCGCTCTCGAAGGCTTCAGTCAAATTCTCGCCGACGAAACTGAGGAAGCAAAGAGAATCAAAGTTTATTGTGTAAACCCTGGAGCCACGCGAACCAGAATGCGCAAAGAGGCATACCCGCTGGAAGATGCCAACGAGCTTAGTACGCCCGAAAGCTACTTGGATCTATTTATAGCTCTAATGGAAGGGGGGGAAAGCCCCATCACCCTGCCTATTTCCGGTTCACAAATCAACGCCCAGGATTGGTCCTTTGATTTAAAAAGTGATCGTTTATCGAACCCCACAAATAGATCAAAACCCAATCAAAATCCTAAGCTTGGATAAGGAATCAGCATGGATTTTTTATACTTATTCATTCTTAATCTTAACTTCTCAGAGCTTGCCGAATAGCTTAGGCCGAAAAGGTTACATAAATTCTGACTATCTTCATCTGACAGAGAAGAATACATACCAACCCTCAGGCTCGCAGGAAGCAAAACCGGACCGAATCGAACTCGTTTCAGTCTGCTGACCGCAAACCCTGCAATCTCGAATAGATTTCTAACTTCATGATTCTTTCCATCCATTAAAACTACGTGATACCAATTATTCCTTCCAGAACCATCATAGAACCGAATATCAGAAAAACTGACAAGGTCACCATTTATCAAAACACCCTTGCGAAGAAGGGCCAAATCCTTATCGCTAACCTTACCATTGACGCGAACTGCATACTCTTTATCAACACCACTGGAAGGATGCATCATTCGGTTAGCCAATTCTCCGTTATTGGTAAGCAGCATGAGACCAGAAGTATTAATATCCAGACGACCAACATTAATCCATCGACCATGCGGCGGCTTGGGTAAATCTTTAAATATAGTTGGGCGCCCTTTCTCGTCTTTTCTCGTCGAGACACTACCCACGCGTTTATTCAATACCAATATATCGGTACCCAGAGAGTTTTTTAGATGAATTTTTCTGCCATTAACCGAAACTCGATTCTGCTCATCTATTCGTTGACCGATATGTGCTTTTTTGCCATCGACCTCAACTAATCCTGAACTAATCCAATTTTCGATGGCGCGGCGAGAACCTATTCCTTGATTAGCTAGTAGCTTTTGAATTTTTTCAGAGATAATCACACACCACTAAATCTATACAAAGGGTCTAGAGTTTCTTGAATTAAACCCTTTAATATTAACGATTTCAGAAAGGCTATCTACTGATTCACAGGTAAGTTTACGACGTTCGAAAGAGCGTTTTCCTCTTCTAGGGAGCTATCAAAAAGCTGGTCAGTCGGCGTATTGGCTGTCGAATCGCTTTTCAGATCCAAACTCAACGGAATTTCCCCGGCAAGCTGGTTATTTCCTGCCTCAATTTCCTTGATAACTAATTCATGGATCTCTGAGATTTCTGGCAACTCATTAATGTTCTTCAAATCAAAATAATCAAGAAATTCTTTAGTAGTCGCGTAAAGAGCAGGTCTCCCAGGGACCTCTTTTTGCCCAACAGATTTAATCCATCCACGCTCTAAAAGAGTCCTCATAATGTTTTGACTGACTGATACCCCTCTTAGTTCCTCTATATCCCCTCGAGTTACAGGTTGCTTATAAACGACGATAGCCAGAGTTTCGAGAAGCGCTCTTGTATATCGTGGTGGACGGTCTTTTAACATTCTCCCTATCCACTCACTGTACTCTTGCCTTACTTGAAATCGATATCCAGAAGCTACTCGCTTTAGCTCGATACTTCTTTGATCACATTCATTTTCGATAACATTCAATACATTACGAATTGTTTTCGCAGCAACATCTTTCTCTAGCTCATCCTCATTAAATAGGTCAGCCAAGTCTTTAACTTCCATTGGACTCTCCGCGGCCAGAAGAGAAGCCTCGACAATTCTCAAAATCTTTTCCTGGTCAATCATTTTTACCAATCACCCTATTATTAAATCACCTATTGGTGACGTTTGTTTTCAATATCAGCCTTTATAGCCTTAACATGAATTTCCGAGTAGGCCTCCCTTTGAACAAACTCAACTAGACCCTCTCTCGACAATTCCATAAGCGCCAGAAAACTTACTATTATCCCTAATCTCCCATCATCGACTTCAAATAAATCATAAAAACTGAGGTAGTCACTATGTACATTCACTTTAGTTAATATAGAGGCCATTCGATCACGCACCGAAAGGGCTTCATACTCAACCCGATGCTGGGTAAACATTTCTGCTCTTTTGAGCACAGCAGAAAACGCCAACAAGACTTCCTTCAAGTCTATCTGTGGCTGTGGAATATCTTGATTAATCTCTGGCTTTTCAACAGATAAAAGATGCACATCTCTTTCGAGCCTTGGCAGCTTTTCCAGAGTCCCGGCAGCCAACTTAATTTCTTCATACTCCTGAAGTCTTCTTATTAATTCTTCTTTGGGATCCTCTTCCTCTTCGTCCTCTGAGATTCTAGGCAACAGCATCCTTGATTTGATTTCCGTTAGCATCGCCGCCATAGCCAAATACTCTCCAGCCAAGTCAATCTCAAACGCTTCCATTAAATTAATGTAATCGATGTACTGTTTTGTGATCTCCGCAACTTCAATTTCTAAAACATTAATGTTTTGCCTTCGCACCAAATAGAGCAAAAGGTCCAGAGGTCCTTCAAATAACTCTATAAAAATTTTGAGAGCTTCTGGTGGAATGTGTAAATCTTTGGGAAATTCGGTAACCGGCGCTCCCTCAACTAGTGCAACAGCTATCTCTTCGTTCATTTTCCTATCCTCTAATCCTTTTGATCTGGTAGCAGATCACAACACGCAGACCCCGTACTAATCAAACTAACAGTCATCGATGACTTATACCAATAGACTCTTTCACCTCCTCTAACGTATCTCTTGCTATAATTCTCGCCTTTTCAGATCCTTCTTGGATGATCGAATGAACTAGATCTGGGTCTCCTTCAAACTGTCTAGCCCGATCTATCATAGTTTGCTGTTCATCATTGATTGAATCAATCAACGGTTTTTTGCAGTCTATACAGCCCATCTTAGCAGCAACACAACCGCTTCTAACCCAGTCTTTCTCCTCTTCAGTAGAGTAAACCTTGTGCAGTTCATAAACTGGGCATTTCAAAGGGTTCCCGGGATCATTAAGTCGAACTCTAGCCGGATCGGTTTTCATTTTTTTTATCTTAGCCTCTACTAAACCAGGTTCTTCTCGCAGAGAAATCACGTTGTCATAGGACTTAGACATTTTTTCGCCATCAAGGCCTGGCATCTTCGGCACTTCGGTCAAAATCGGTTCCGGTTCCGGTAAAATAATTCTTCCCCCGCCCTCCAAATAACCGTAAAGCCTTTCTTGGTCTCCAATCGAGAGGCTTTGCTGTTCTTCGAGTAATGCCCTGGCCCGCAACAGTGCATCCGAATCTCCTTTCTCAAGATAAGATTTCCTGAGATCCTTATACGATTTTCCTGCCTTTCGACCCATCAACTTTATCGCTGAAAGAGCTTGCTCTTCAAAACCTTCTTCTCGACCATAAATATGATTAAAACGACGAGCAACCTCCCGTGTTAATTCAATATGCGCAACTTGGTCCGCCCCTACCGGCACTCTCCCAGCTCTATAAATAAGAATATCAGCCGCCTGCAAGAGCGGGTATCCAAGGAATCCGTAAGTGCCTAATTCCTTATCACTAAGTTTGGTTTGTTGATCTTTATAGCTTGGAACCCGCTCCAGCCAACTCAAGGGTGTAATCATAGATAACAATAGATGAAGTTCTGTATGCTCTGGCACTTTGCTTTGAACAAATATAGTGCAGCTTCCAGGATTTACTCCAGCTGCCAACCAATCGACTACAGTCTCAAAACTAAACTGCTCTATCTCTCTAGATTCTTCGTAATTGGTTGTTAACGCATGAAAGTCAGCAACAAAAAAAAAGCAATCGTACTCGTGCTGAAGCTGAACCCAATTCTTCAGCACTCCGTGCAAATGGCCCAGATGTAATTTGCCAGTGGGACGCATGCCCGATACGACTCTTCGATCAGATTCGTGGTTACTCAAAAAGACTTCTTAAACATGGAATGGAAGATATTATAGTCATACCTAGGTAACCTTGACAGCCCGAAAATAGAACTGGACCTAAATTTATCCTCGATTAATTAAGAGAATGTTTTAATATGCTCCGATCAATAACTAGCCAACACCATTGAATGCAACAATTCATTGAATATCTACCCGTAGTAGGGTTTTTATTAGCCTATTTGCTATTCAAGGATATATTTTTAGCAACGTCAGTATTGATCGGGCTATACGTCTTAGTCTTCCTGTTTCTTAAATTTACAAACCAAGAAATTACTAATAGCTTCAAATTAACTTTTTGGCTTGTCCTGGTATTTGGCGGCATGACCATATTTTTTCAAAACCAGCAATTTATTCAATGGAAACCAACGTTATTCTGCTGGGCTTGTACCAGCTTCTTGGTCTTGCATCGCATCAAAGGAAAAGACGTCTATGCGCTAAAAAATTTAGTGGGGGACAAAATTAATTTACCAGTTTCGGGCTGGCGCTTCCTAACTTACTATTCGGCAATATTCTTATTCCTTGAAGGCGCTTTAAACATTTGGGTTGCTTACCATTTTACGCTGGACCAGTGGGTGTCATTTAAAGTCGTGGGCTTACCAATTCTATCTTTTTTGATGATTTTCTCGGCCTTTGGCTATCTAATCTACAACAAGCAAATCAATGAGCAGACTCTGAATGTTGTTTCGCCTGAAGACAAACAGAAGCTAGTCGATAAAAACACTAATGTTTAAACAAAACCGATTAAGTAAAATGCAAAAAGCCAAACTGAGAGCGTGTATGGTCATGGCTTGTATAACCTTCCCGCCGATCAATGCTTTTAGTGATAATTACGTCTATCTTTCCGATCAAGTTTCGATCCCCTTAAGGGAAGGACCAGCACCCGATGATAAAATACTAAAAAGAAAAATCGTAAGCGGAACCAAACTTCGCTTGCTCGAATCAAAGTCGGAAAGAAACTACATAAAAGTACAAACTTCCAAGGGTGAAATTGGTTGGTTGTCTGCGGAATACGTCGTCTCAGAACCTCCGGCAAGACTAGTTTTAGCAAAACAATATGAAATGACGGATCAGCTCCAGTCTCAGCTAGATGCAGCAACCAAAAAATCTGAAAAATCCGCGGAAAGGTTAATCAATCTCGAAAGCCAAAAACGCGAAATAGAAACCAAAACAGAGCTACTAGAAAATGAACTCCAAAGGATCAAAATTCTGGCCGCTCAAACCATCGAGATCAATCAAAACAATTTAATTCTAGAACAAACTAATAAAAGATTAAGAGAATCAGTTATACAAGTAACAGACCAAAATCAAGCCTTGTCACAAAAACAAAGGTATTTGGATTTGCTAATCGGTGGAGGTTTAATTTTTGTCGGTATTTTAATCGGAGCCCTGATAAAAAGTAGGCGTAAAGGCTCTGGCTGGGCTAGTTAGGTGACAAAATTAAGTGTCAACCTGAACAAGATCGCCCTTGTTCGTAATTCTAGAGAAGGACAGAAGCCAGACCTTTTATCCTTTGCGACCTCGGCCATCAAGGCAGGAGCATCTGGAATCACTTTACATCCGCGCCCAGACCAAAGACATGTTAGGACAAGCGATGTGATAGCCATCAACACTCTTCTAAACAATACTTTTCAGCAAGTAGAGTTAAATATTGAAGGCAATCCTTTTGCAGCAGCAAACGATTCAGGTTATCCAGGATTCGATGAATTAATAGAAAAATCATTACCAGATCAAGTCACCTTGGTGCCAGATAATGAATCACAACTAACTTCTGATCATGGTTGGGAACTCGCAAAAGACCACAATCAATTAGCGGTGAAAATAGAAAAGTATCGAACGTTAAAAACCAGGGTAAGTCTTTTCTTAGATCCTGACGTGACTCAAATAGGACTAGCCAAAGAAATCGGAGCAGATCGAATCGAACTCTATACGGGTCCATTTGCAGAGACTTTCCAGCAACATGGTTCTACTCATCCATCAACACAAGATCTGTTCGATAAATATTGCAAGGCAGCGACTTTTGCAGGGGAGTTAGGCCTAGGCGTCAACGCAGGCCATGATCTAAACTTAGATAATTTACGTATGTTTTCTGAATTACCCTATCTGAGTGAAGTCTCTATAGGACACGCCATAGTTGTTGATGCACTAAATATGGGATTCGCGAAAACTATAAAGGAGTATTTAAATGCTCTACAAATCGCGTAAGCCAAAGGCCTTTAATAATATCTTGTCAATCACTTATCTTGTTTTGGCAACGGCCATAATATCTCTCTGCTCAAGCAACACTTATACAAACGAAAATCCCAAAATAGAAATCGTAACTAATATGGGGAATATCAGATTAACGCTTTTACCCGAACGTGCACCACTAACGGTTGCGAATTTTCTGCAATTAGTAAAAGAACGACACTATGATGGATTGATTTTCCATCGTGTAATCGCAAATTTTATGATCCAGGCAGGTGGATATACCAGTGAGTTGGAGTATCGAGACTCAGGGAAACTCGTCAAAAACGAGTCTAACAATCAATTACCAAATGCTAGGGGCACTATCGCGATGGCTCGAACCTCCGATCCAGACTCTGCTAGTGCACAGTTCTATATCAATGTTAAAGACAACAAACACCTAGATTTTAGAAATCAAATACCGGGCTATACTGTGTTTGGGTTCGTAACCAAAGGTATGGAAGTCATAGAGGAGATAGAACTCGTAGATACACACATAAAAAATGGTATGCCGGCAGTCCCCGAAGAACCAATCGTAATAAAAAGCATTAGAGGAATATAAAGCGAATCTGTGAGATAAATTCATAATTCCTGTAAAATCAGTTTTTTTTTACTACGAGTATCAATGAAAACTATTTTATCCGTTCTGGCCAGCGCACTATTACTTACATATCTATCAGTACAACTATTTACTCTTTTTGGACAAAGCAGCCCAGTAGTACTTTATATTACTATATTCTTAAGCTTGGTAATCAATGGGCTGTTCATACATTTTCAATCAAAATCGGAGCCACTCGCTTCAAGAAATAAGCACAAACAGAGGACGCAGCAAAGGGGCAATAGCACGAAATCTAGAAGTAATAACAGAAGCACAAGATCTAGACTACAACGTAAACACCAAGAAAGATCCAACCAAATATCAACCGAAGATGACACGAACAGATTAGAAGGAGAAATCAAGTGGTATAACCGGAGGAAAAACTACGGTTTCATAGTAGAAGATTCAGGTGAAGAGATTTTTTTCCATCAACAAGAAATTGAAGACACTCCCGGCCAACGTACTCAGATCGATAAAGGTCAAAGAGTTGACTTTGTTAAGATGGAAACAGAAAAAGGCCCCCAAGCACAACGAATTCACATAATCAGCTAGCTTTTAGACAGTATGAAAATCAAAGATCTGATCGCTAGTGAAATCGAAAAAGCTTTTGTGACAATTGGTTTATCTGGACCAGCGCTTGTAAAAACAACCAAT
>CAZYHH010000094.1:677-10273 GCA_964647295.1 uncultured Pseudomonadales bacterium | reverse complement strand
GTTATTGCTAGGTCCCTTAGGAGCCAAGTTTGGCCTATTCGGTTATCAATTTGGACTTTTGATGTTGGCATTTGCTTTTGTTCTTTCAACCGTAATGCTTGTAGTTGAGTTTGTCATTTTGCTTAGAAATTTCTTCTCTACCGCGTCAACAAGATTGGGTTTCGATCTGCCACCAATTTTTTTGAGCTTGTTTGTGTTTCTTGCTCTTTTTATTCAGTTAGTGCCGGCCGCTGGTGCCCCAGCGATACATAATATTAGTACTAATACAAAACCAGCCCCAAGCTTCGACAAAATTGTAAGTATAAGACAGACGCTAGGTTCTAATCTTCTCGAATACCGGTCGAATCCGATGAATGCTCGATTACAAAAACAGGCTTATCCATGGTTGCTTCCACATGTATCAAGCTTGAAAGCTGAGGGATTAATAAGGAAGGTTGAGCAAGTCTTAAGTGAAATGGGGATTGAGGTAATTAATGTTGATCTGGATAATCTCAGGATAGAGGCGGTCGCGACTTCTTTTTGGTTTGGGTTCGAAGATGATGTCCTGATCCAGGTTCGTGATTATGAAAGTACTTCACTTGCAGAAATTAGAAGCGTTTCTAGAGTTGGCTTGAGTGACCTAGGAAAAAATGCATCACGTATCCGTAAGATACTTGATAAGCTAGAGCAAAATTAGATCTAGAATTTTATAAGCTCAGTTTTCATGGAGCTCAGATCCACGACACCAATGGCATTATAGCCAGTCATTTGGCCCGCACACTCACCGGGATTAAAGATAGTGGTGGAATTTATTGTCTCTAATCGATATCGATGTGTGTGTCCGTGAATTACTAAATCATAATGACTTATATCATGATTCTCTAATTGAAAAGGGTCATGTACCACGATGAGGTTCTTGTTGTCCCAAGTGTCTGTCAGTGGTGGCTGAACAAAGTTATATCCTTGTTTGGTTATAGCTTGATTAAGATCATCGAGTTCTAGGTCGTTATTCCCAAAAACCCCATATAAAGGCATATTGAGATCGGAAAACGCATTAATGGTTTTCGATTGAGTGATGTCCCCGGTATGAATGACTCTTTCAACTGCGGACTCGTTGAATATTTCGACTATCTTTTTGACACTCTTGAGATTGTTATGAGTATCACTGACTACACCAATTCGCATTCCTACAACTTTCTACGAGCTTTAACGCTTACAAAGCTAGCTAATACCACAGAAATTGCCAGAACAAAGGGATTAGCTAGCTTTATTTTTTCAATTAAGCTTTTTCTAAGATGTGTATGCCGCAGGCGCTACCCAATCCAATTACGTGGGTAAGTCCAAGGCGAGCCCCTTCAACTTGTCTTCCACCGGCCTCTCCTCTTAGGTGAGTGCTGACTTCGTAGATATTTGCGATTCCCGTTGCTCCCAGCGGGTGGCCTTTAGATAAGAGTCCTCCAGAAACATTTACGGGAATTTTACCCCCGAGCGCCACGTCTCCATTGTCGATCAACTTTCCTGCTTCGCCATCTTTACAGATGCCTAGATTTTCATAATGTAAAATCTCGGCTGTAGCAAAGCAATCGTGTAGCTCGATTAAATCAATGTCTTCGGGACCCACACCCGCCATTTCATATGCTTCTTTCGCTGCACGACGTGTGCAGGAATTGACGTCGGGCATCACCAGGTCTCTTTCTTGCCAGGGATCTGAGGCCATGACTGATGCTTTTACCTTCACAGCTCGATCCATTAGTCCTAATTCTTTTACTTTGCTTTCGGAACACAAAACAGCTGCTGCAGATCCGTCTACGTTGACTGAACACATCAGTTTTGTATTTGGATAAGAAATCATTTCAGCATTCATTACTTCTTCTAAGGGCGTTTCAATTTGGTACATTGCCTTTGGATTTAAAGTTGAATGGTGATGATTTTTGACAGAGACCTTTGCGAATTGTTCGAAGGTAGTCCCATAATGTCTAGTATGCTCCATTCCGGCTTCAGCAAATACCGCAGGCATTGTGCCAGATCCGAGAAGCCCTTCTTTGGGAATTCCTTGTCCGCCGCCGGCTCCACCGAGTAGACCTTTTCCCATTTGTTCAACACCAACGGCAAGCACAACGTCGTACAGGCCCGCCTTGATGGAGGTCCAGGCCTCTCTAAACGCAGTTGCTCCTGTTGCACAAGCATTTGAAACGTTTACTACGGGAATACCTGTTTGTCCAATCTCTTGCAGTAGGCGTTGGCCGACCATCCCTGCTGCCTGGCCCAAATTACCACAATATAGGGCTTGCATGTCTTGGATTGTTAGCCCGCAATCATCTAGTGCTAACAGTGCCGCTTCTGCGCCGATTTGAGGAACCGTTTTTTCTGGGAAACGGCCAAACTTAATCATATCTACACCAACAATATAAGCATCGCTCATAATTAACTCTCCTCCGTCAATTTAACTCTTTGGTTGAAAAAAATAAGAAAGGTACGAATTTCCGTCCCCATCTTTTCGGCCGAGTGCATCGGCAAAAACCACCTCTATTGGCATGTCGAACTCGATCTTTTCAGGATCGGGTTCGACGTTTATCAAATTCCCTTTGATAGCTGTTCCATCTTCAAGGTCTACGATAGCGCTAATATAGGGCACTTCTATACCTGGGAAAGATCGATGGACTATAGAATATGAGTAAAGTTTTCCAGTGTTTGGAAGTTTTACAGTCGACATCTGATCTCTGCTGCCACATTTAGAGCAATTCTGTCTTTCACCGAGGAAGGTCGCTTTGCAACTTGTACACTGGTAGGCCTCTAGATAAGGCTCTCCTTCATCAGGTATCTTTATGTAAGGAACTGCTGGTAGTGGTTGGTCGCTCATCATGATCCTCCCCAAGTTTTACATCGTTTGTGTCTAGCTTACTACGCTTACAAGATCGCGGGAAGGCGGATTTGTAAAAGATAAAAAGAGTTATGCTGTTATGCTAAAGAAGCATGAATTAGCTCGTTTACTTTTTTAGGATTGGCCTTGCCTTTGGTTTCTTTCATAATCAAGCCCACGAAATATCCTAAGACTTTCGTTTTACCACTCTTTAGTTGCTTTAGTTGTTCTGGATTTTCAAGCAAAACCTTTTCCACGATAATCGATAATTCATTTGAATCGTCTATTTGTTGAAGACCTAACTCTTGAATTCGATCATCCGGTTCTCCTGGGTTTTCCCATAACGAATCGAACAAAGTTTTTGCGGTTTTGCTAGAGAGAGTTTGGTCATTTATTTTTAATATTATTTGCGCCAGCATATAAGGCGTTATGAGGCAGTCTTTAATATCTAGATTATCGCGATGTAACTTTGCCAAAAGGTCACTGATTATCCAATTTGCAGCAAGCTTGGCCTCGTTACATTGAGCAACAACTTCTTCGAAATAAGTAGCGAGGTCGATTTCTTTACAAAGAATTCCCGCATCGTAATCGTCTAGCAGCAATTCTGTCGTGAAACGCAGTTTTTTGTCTGCGGGCAATTCAGGTAATTCGGACTTTATTTTTTTTATTAGCGCGTCAGAAACATGCAGTGGCAGTAAGTCAGGATCCGGGAAATAACGATAGTCTTGACTAGCTTCTTTGCTCCTCATTGTTCGTGTTTCATTTTTAGTTTCATCATATAGGCGAGTCTCTCTAATGATTTTTTCGCCAGACTCCAGAGAATCAATCTGTCTTTGAATTTCAGTATTGATGGCTTGTTCAACAAATCTAAATGAGTTGATGTTTTTTATCTCGGTTCGCACCCCTAATTCGACGTCTTCCGTTCGCCTGACCGAGACATTGGCGTCACAGCGCATGCTTCCTTTGGAAAGATCCCCATCGCAAATCTTTAGGTACTTCACGAGTTCTTGGATTGTCCTGAAATAGATTGCAGCGTCTTCTGCTGAGTAGAGGTCCGGTTCAGATACTATTTCCAGCAGAGGCGTACCGGTTCGATTTAGATCAATCGCCGTGTCACTCTCAAATAAATCGTGGGTTGATTTTCCTGCATCTTCTTCAAGGTGAGCTCTAGTGATTCTTACCTTCGTTTTTTCTCCTTTAGCTCCTTTAAACTCTATTTCTCCGTTTCCAACGATCGGTGTTTCGAATTGACTGATCTGATAGCCTTTGGGTAAATCTGGATAGAAATAGTTTTTCCTATCGAAAATTGAAATGTTGTTTATTTCTGCGCCGATCGCTAAACCAAACTTAATAGCCATTTTTACCGCGTTTTCGTTAAGAACAGGCAAAACTCCTGGAAGGCCTAGGTCTATTGCGCAGGCTTTGTCGTTAGGGAGGCCACCGTATTCATTATCTGCTCCAGAGAAAATTTTGCTTTGCGTTGCTAGCTGCACGTGGATTTCTAACCCAATGACTGGTTGCCAAGTCATGAGTAGTCTGGTGGGAATTGCAGATGAAAATCCGTTATTTCTTGAATCTCCATGGATATAGCTAACAGAATATTTTCCTGGAAAGCTGGTGCTATAAATTGTGCTCCTATTGGCATCCCAGCACTAAATCCGCAGGGAATAGAAATGGCGGGAAGCCCAGCAAGGTTGACAGGGACAGTATAGAGGTCCTGTTGATACATTTTTATGGGGTCCTCGATGAGAGAGTTTAATTCAAAAGCAATTCCTGGAGTGGTTGGAGTAAGAATCAGATCTACATCACTAAAAGCTTTTTTGAAGTCTTGTGAAATCAAACGCCGTACTTTTTGTGCTTTGATGTAATACTCGTCAAAGTAGCCTACTGAAAGAGCATAGGTTCCCGTTAGAATTCTCCTTTTTACCTCTGCTCCAAAAGCTTCTGATCTCGATCGTGTGTAAAGATCCTCAATGTTTTTTGGTTTCTTACATCGGTATCCAAATCTCACACCATCATAGCGAGATAGATTCGTAGAAGCTTCCGCGGAAGCTATGACGTAATAGGCAGCAATAGCAGCTTTAATGTTAGGTAACTCAATATCCACTATTCTGTGGCCTAACTTCTCAAGTTGACCTCTGATTTCGGCTAGTCCGATATCGCTCTCAGAATTCTCGAAATAATTTTTCGGTAACCCTATTGTGATTTTCTCCGCCGTTTCGTCATGAGATTGATAAAAAGCTTTAGCGATTTCGCCTTTGGAGCTTATCGAGGTGGAATCCATTGGATCAAAGCCCGACATGACGTTAAATAATAAAGCAGCATCTTCTGCATTTCGGCATATTGGGCCAGCTTGATCAAGGCTTGAGGCGAAAGCTACCATTCCATAACGTGAAACACTTCCGTATGTGGGCTTTAAACCCGTTAAACCGCAAAAGGAAGCCGGCTGTCTTATAGACCCTCCGGTATCGGAGCCTGTGGCCGCGGGAGCAAAACCTGCCGCTACGGCAGCAGCGCTCCCTCCAGAAGAACCTCCTGGAACACGTGATTGATCCCAAGGGTTTCTAACTGCGCCAAAAAAGCTCGTTTCATTAGATGAGCCCATAGCGAATTCGTCCATATTGGTTTTGCCTAGTATTACCGCGCCAGAATTGTTTAGTTTGGCAATCACTGTTGCTTCGTAGGGTGGCACAAAATTTTCTAACATCTTAGATCCGCAAGTGGTCTGGAGTTCTTTCGTGCAAAATATGTCTTTGTGTGCTATTGGGATGCCAGTCATGGACGTTGCGACACCTTTAGCTATTAGCGCATCGGCATCTTCTGCTTGCTTCAACGAAAATTCTCGATCAATAGTTATGAAGGAATTTATAAATTCATCTTCCTTTTGAATCTTGTCTAAATAAGAACTTACGAGTTCCTTGCTGGAAAGCTCTTTTTTTCTGAGTAATCTTTGAAGATCCTTAATTGTACTGAAACTGTTCACTGAATTAATCGATAACTTTAGGGACAAGGTAATAACCTTGATCTTTTTTCGGGGCAGATTTTTGCATTTCTTCTCTATCTATTATTTCGGTTACAACATCCTCCCGAAGTCGCTGTTGGTTGTCATGTGGGTATGCCATCGGGCGGACGTTTGAAGTATCTATAATCATCATTTCATTGATAAGAGAAATAATTTTGGATAGATCGCTTTGCGTTTTTGTCAATTGCTTTTGATCTAACGATAGGTTGGACAGTTTTGCTAGGTGATCTACGTTAATTTCCATGATCGAGATATTACATTAAGTCATGTTTAAGTGCAGGAGATCAGAATTTTTTGTTTGTTCGTGACCACCTAAATTTTCTCGATAAACCAGTGATTTTATTTATGGGAAACAATATGATGTTGTTTTTGTTTCAGGTATATAGTCGATGTTTAAGGGTTTGAGAGGTATTTTTTCAAGGGACCTTTCTATAGACCTTGGAACCGCAAACACTCTTATATATGTTCGAGAAGAAGGGATCGTTTTAAACGAACCTTCTGTCGTAGCGATAAGAAACCAAGGGAATCAAAAAACGGTTGCAGCGGTCGGCTTGGACGCAAAAAGAATGCTAGGCAGAACTCCTGGATCGATTACCGCAATTCGGCCGTTAAAAGACGGGGTAATTGCTGATTTTCTAGTTACAGAAAGGATGCTTAAACATTTTATAAATAAGGTCCATGAGGGTTCTTGGATAAGACCGAGTCCCAGAGTATTGATATGCGTTCCATGCAAGTCAACAGAAGTGGAGAGGCGAGCTATAAGGGAAAGTGCTTTGTCAGTGGGTTCTCGTGATGTACGCTTAATAGAAGAACCCATGGCTGCTGCTCTGGGGGCTGGTATGCCTGTGCACGAGGCTGTAGGTACAATGGTGGTAGATATTGGAGGAGGTACTACTGAGATAGCAATAATTTCTTTAAATGGAGTTGTTGTATCAGACACCGTGCGAGTAGGTGGAGATCGATTTGACGAGGCAATAGTTGCATATATTCGACGAACACAAGGAAGCTTAGTTGGTGAAGCTACAGCTGAAAGAATAAAAAAAGAAATTGGAGCAGCATTCCCTCAAAAAGAAATGAGAGAAATTGATGTTCGGGGTAGAAACCTAGCAGAAGGAGTGCCCCGCTCTTTCACAATGAATAGCGACGAGATTCTTGAAGCTCTTCAGGAGCCACTTTCAATTATTGTTGAAGCTGTCAAAAGCGCTTTAGAACAATGCCCGCCCGAATTAGCAGCGGATATTGCTGAGACAGGAATTGTGATAACAGGGGGCGGTGCCTTATTGAGAGATTTAGATGTGTTGATTGGAGAAGAAACTGGTTTGCCGGTTGTTATCGCAGAAGACCCTCTCACCTGTGTCGCGAGAGGAGGAGGGATAGCCCTTGAACTGATGGATTCAATCAGTGGAACAAACGATTTTCTTTCGATGGATTAGTCTGGTCGCCTTAATCTATAGGCGAATTGACTATTAAGGCGATATTTAGTCGAGATGGAGAGGTCAGTTATCTAGTACTGATTTTGGCTGTTTTTTCGATATCAATGGCTGTAGTTGATAATTATACGCGGGTATTTATCAACGTTAGAAGTAGTATTGCTCTGGTTCTACATCCTATTTACATACTTGCTGAATTTCCCTATGAAATTGTGCGAAATACCGATGGGTTTTTTACCCCGCGTGTTGAATTATTAGACGAAAATACAAAACTGAAAGGTCGAAACCTAAAACTTCAGCAAATGGTTATGCATTATTTATCCTTGGAGGAAGAAAATCGAAGGATGAAATCTTTGTTGTCCATTTCAGATAGTTTGCCATTTGACACTAAGTTAGCTCAAGTAGTTGGAGTGGTACCTGGTTCCCCCTCTAGGGTATTAATCAACAGGGGAGGCAGTGACGGTATAAAAGAAGATCAGGCGGTAGTTGGTGGAAATAGTGTACTTGGGAGGATAGTAGAGATAAATCCTGTATCTAGTCGGATTTTACTGATTACAGATCGTGATTCCGCCGTCCCTATTCAGATTCGAAGGAATAAATTTAGAAGCATTTTAGGAGGCACGGGAGATTTAGACTCGATGGTGTTGGAAAATGTTCCGACTTCAACTGAGATATTCATTGGAGATTTCGTAGAAACTTCTGGATTGGGAGACGTATTCCCCGCAGGTTATCCTGTTGGCAAAGTGAGTTCCTTTATACTGGAAGATACTTCTCCTTATGCGATGGTTTCGGTAGAACCTTTAATCAAGTTTGACGATATTAGAGATGTCTTGGTGATTCTAGAATAGGATATATTTACTTATTTGGATGTCTGGAGTAAGAATACTTAAGTCGTGATTTTTACAAAGAGCACATGGGTTTCAATTGCCCTTTTTTCCCTCACTTTGGTATTTGAAGTGTTTCATATTCCTAGAGATTGGCCCGCTTGGTTAGGTTGGTTTAGTCCTCTTTTGGCGCTCTTGGTGGTTCTGTTTTGGGTGACTGAATATCCAAATCAGATCAGCTTTGTTTTAATTTGGGTTTTTGGAATATTCTTGGATGTTTTGTATTCAAGTCTTTTGGGTATTAATGGGTTTTTATTGCTGGTGTTATCTTTTATTGCATGGAGATTTTGCGAGCGTTTTGTTAGTTATTCTTATTTTCAACAATCGGTCTTTGTGTTCCTCACCTGCTTTTGTTACCGCTTAATTTCTACTTTTCCCCCCCAGGGGGATTTGTTTTTATCTTTTTTTGATTCTTTGACCAGTGCTCTAGTGAGCGCCCTTGTTTGGCCGTATTTCTCGATCCTTATTAGGAGGATTTATTAGTTCCTCCATTTTGAAATCGTTTTCGTTAATATTCTTGAATTCCCGCTCGCCTAGAAGAGCTCGATTACTTCGGCAGATGGGCCTAAGGTTTGTGACGGTCGATTGCTCGATTTCTGAGAAAATGAAAAACGGAGAAAAGGCAGAAGATTATGTTGTCCGCATGTCGAAGGAAAAGGCGATCGCAGGACTTCAAACAAGTGGCCTTACTTTAGGGGCAGATACAATTGTGGTGCTCAAAGATTCTGTAATAGGAAAGCCCTGTGATATTGGGGAAGCACGAGAAACTTTGGGTAAATTGTCTGGTCAAGAGCATTTCGTTTTAACCGCTGTTTCAGCATATGATGGCCATAAGCTGGACTCTGTTATGGTTGAAAGCCGCGTAAAAATTAAAAACTTGTCCAATTATGAAATAGATAGTTACTGTGCAACTGGAGAGCCGTTGGACAAGGCGGGCTCGTACGGTATTCAAGGGGTCGGCGGAATTTTTGTAGAGTACATGTCAGGTAGTTATAGCGGAATTGTTGGGTTGCCGATTAAGCAAACAGAGGAATTGTTAATGTCATTCGATATCGATACTTGGCGTGATCGAGCTGGTAGGTGAGAGGGCTTGTTAGTTAATAGATCTTGGGCGATTCTATTGAGTCATTCTTTTGTTTGTATTTGGCGTTTGCCTGATTAATAGGATAATGGGTCTAAGTGTGAACGTAGTTAATGTTGTTCGGTTGAGAAATTTTTTGAAATGGTCTTTTCTTTACCTAACACTCGCGCTTTGTTTTTTTTGTTTATTCCAGATTTCGCTTCGGGCCTTTGGGCTGTATTACTTTTCTTTTAGCAACCAGGCAGAGTCTGAGTTGGGTCGCTACGGACTTTCAATCAAAAATGTTCAGCTGGAATGGAGAAACTTCAATCCGGTTCTTAGTCTTGAAAATGTTGAACAC
>CAZYHH010000094.1:0-667 GCA_964647295.1 uncultured Pseudomonadales bacterium | reverse complement strand
AAGCCATAGTAGAGTTGGATTTTTGGAGCAGTCTGTCGGGTAATAAGGTCGTTTTGAAGTATGCATCTGTTCCTGGTGGAGAAGTTTACTTGTACAAAAATTCAGGCCTAGAGCTCTCTAGTGGCAATCTTGATATCTTAGCCTTGAAACCTTATCTAGAAATGATTTTGGAGGCGAGTAATCTTTCGGTCGATTTGTCTTTACATGGCTCTCCGATGCGAAGGGGCGTAGCTCAAGCAGAAGTTTCGTTGAAATCTTTATTTCATAACAAAAGACACAAAGTTAGGGCTGTGCTTAGCTATCCGGGTTCAGGTGTCAAACCTTTTGAGCTAATGATCGATCAGTTTCCATCTAACTGGTGGGAGTCCAATTCGGTTTTTTTGATAAAAAGTTGTGGGACTTTGGCTTTGGCTAATTTGATCCCAAAGACCAGCCGTGCATCGATAAAGGTACAACAAGGTCTATGGCGAGGGGGTCTGGGGAAAGGGCTAGGCGTGTTCGCATTCTCTTTTGATGGTATCGAAACCTCTGCTTCTGGAAACAAATTGAGCGGAGCTGCCACTATTAATCTCGAGGGATCGAGTGGGACTTTAGGCGGGACCATCAAAGATTGGTCTGTTTCAGGTGTTAATCGGACCCTTCAATTTGAACCGATTTGGTTTGACTA
>CAZYHH010000093.1:0-10283 GCA_964647295.1 uncultured Pseudomonadales bacterium | reverse complement strand
CACGACCGCCGGGATCACAACCCGGAGCTCTACCAACTGAGCTACGCCCACCATTAAACTAACTCAGACCGGATTATATGAGGCCAGGTGCAGTTAGGCTACTAATAACAACCGAAACGCATCTTGAAATGGGTAATTAAGATCAATCCTGACTGACTTTCTTCAGAATTTGATCGCTTTCAGAATCATAAAAATAGCGTTCCTTTTGAACCTGGTCTTGTGGTGGCCATGCCTGATCAACAGCTAATTGATGAAATGCCTTTCCATCACCACTATTGGATTTTAGCGAATTCACAAAGTCCCTAAAACCGGTTAACTCCTGCATAACATCAGATCCGGCAATCTTGACATGATCCACTAGTGCTCCCGAACTATTCTCCAGGATTTTCCATTTTTTTTTGCCTACCTTGATAGAACAGAGTACTTCTTCTAGTTGGGGCTCCTCGGGATTAGGCTTAACCACCCGGAAATTAGGCGCTGACATTATCGAGCTATCGCCTTTATACCGCTCATCCGCTAGCGCAATACTCTTATCCAGCTTCGACAAAGTACTACCACGATACTTCAAAGTAACTCGAGCGGGGGGCTTTCGTTTTTTCTTGGAGGTGATTACCTTTGATTTAACTTTCAGCGGCATTGGCGGCTACAGCAAAACAAAATCAGTCAACACGTTTTGGGCCCAAGGACTTTTTGATCGCCTTAACCATTTCGCGAATACCATCATATTCTTGCCCTTTATATTCGCGTTTGAGATCCATTATTAGAGAATTTGGCTCTTTATTTTGGCCCTCATCCTCTATTTTTTCTTTCGCACCCATTACTTTTCTCCTCGGCAAAGTAAAAAAGAAGGTGTTTTATACTTTAATTTGAGAAAATGTCAATAACTCATTGATTTTGTTTGTTTATTGAAAAAACCCAATCCGAGGTGTTTAAAATTGGCCCAGCGTTTCGCTAGGCCGCTGGAAACGTTATAGCCCGAATTGTTTGAATTTTATAAAAGGCTGCTCTGAACGCGATATAATCGACCCCATAGTCAACAACTCCCTGCCCATCATCTACCTATGAATTCAGGGTCGCGTTTTTCAACAAAGGATCGCATCCCTTCCTTTGCATCTTCTGTGGACAATGTCACCGTTCTCATTTTGTCAATTTCTGCAAAGGCAGCTTTTTCCCCAAACTCCAAATAAAGCTGCGCCGCTCTCTTTATTTCCTGGACAGCAATCGGCGCGCATTGAGCAATCTCATTAGCGATCTCTTTAGCGCGCTGCACCTGAGAACCAGTAGACACGACCTCTTGAACAAAACCGAGTTCTTTGGCCCGGGCCGCATCGAATTCGTCGGCCCTTAAAAGGTGATACATCGCATTACCCCAACCCGCACGCTGTACATATCGGACGTGTGCACCGCCAAACACCGCCAGCCCTCTTTTGGGTTCTAACTGACAAAACCGACAGTCTTCGGCAGCCACGACGATGTCTGCCGCCAACAACATCTCTATCCCAACGGTATAAGTAATGCCTTGAACAGCAACCACGAGGGGCTTAGTGCAACGTCGCCTCAGGGCAAAGGCATCGGGTCGATTGTCCGAGGACTCAGAGGATTCCTCACCGGATCCCGAATTCGCCCCGAAAAAACGGGGCAAATCAAGGCCAGCCGTTGAATGTTTCCCAGCAAAATAGAGCACGCCGACCCACAAATTATTATCTTGCTCGAGCATCTCAAAAGCCCCTGATATTCCTTCAAACATCTCCGGGGTAAAACCGTTCATCTTCTCCTGCCGATCAACCTCAATGATCAGCGTGTTTCCTTCTCGCTCAGTTCTAACCACACCATTTTTTTCCTGACTCATCTTTTTCTCCTACTTCTTTACCAACTTTATTCATCATCAAATATCAGTCGTATTTTAGGCCATCAACACCAGTTTCATGCATTGAAAACTCTATATCCTTATAAACACAATCTTAGTGTAGACAATCTAAGCATTTTAATGTCAATGGCCTTTTATCCTTGAAATCAAAAAGACGTCCCTTCAATAACTTCTGTCTAACAACGTGTTGTTGGTACTAATCTACCTAACGAAGAGCTTTCAATACTTAACAATATTCAAATTTGCCAGACATATTTATTGCAAATGATAATAATTATTAATATCATTTGGTTTTAATTTAGAATAATTGGCGGGTGATTGTTAATGTTGAGTCGTACTTTTTTCACATTATTTATTTCAGCAATATACTTCTTAGTTCCAAACACAGTTTCTGCTGAAGAAGCCTCAATCGAAGAAATATTCATTATTGGATCTCGACTCGAGGTTCAAGAACTCCCAGGTTCCGGTGCGCTAGTTGATAATGAACAAATTCTTTCCGAAGCAGCGGGAGACATTAATCAACTCCTCAAGACAGTACCCGGCGTATATATTCAAGAAGAGGACGGGTATGGTCTGAGGCCAAATATTGGGATCCGTGGAGCGACCTCTGAGCGCTCTTCGAAAATAACTCTGATGGAGGATGGGGTGATGATAGCTCCAGCTCCCTACTCTAATCCTTCGGCTTATTACTTTCCAACCGCTCTCAGGATGCACACGATCGAGTTGCTTAAAGGCGCTCCTCTGCTCCGTTATGGACCTCATACCACTGGTGGAGTGTTAAATCTCGTATCAACACCAATTCCGCAAGAAATTGGGGGCTATGTAAGAGGTGGATTAGGAGAAGATAGCCAATTTGATGTTCTCGCAAATTATGGTGGCAAATTTAATGATTTCGGATTCTTACTTGAAACGGCACAGAGAGGCAGTAACGGATTTAAAGAAATTGATCGGGGTGGAGACACGGGTTATGACATACAAGATTATATGACTAAGTTTTCTTGGAGCAAAGAAAACCAAAGGCTTTTTGTAAAGGCTCAGTACTCCGAGGAAACTTCTGATGAAACCTATCTAGGTCTGACTGACAGTGACTTTCGAGAAAATAGCACCAGAAGATACGGCTTGAGCTCTCCAGATCAAATGCAAAATGACCACCAAGGCTACCTTATTAGATATTCGGTTGATCCATCAGATAATCTCACAATAACAACTACTGGGTATCTCAACAAATTCGCCAGAGACTGGTTCAAACTTAGCGGGGGCGGTAAATTAGTAAATCTGGCCAATGAAGGCGATACGGAAGCCAATGGTATTTTGAATGGATCGGTCGACAAATCAGGCTTGAAATATAAGCACAACAATAGAAGCTACGAATCTCGTGGAATCGAGGTGTCTTTTGATCTGGATCTAGAGGCACACCAACTGTCGGCGGGAATTCGGGCTCATAAAGACAAAATGGACCGATATCAACCTACAGATTATTACGATCAAGTAAGTGGAGCCTTGTCGTACATTTCCACTACCCCACCCTCTGGAAGCAACAACCGGCTAGAAGATGCTAAAGCAAGCACCGTTTGGATTTTAGATGAATGGACAGCTAACGAGAACCTTAAGCTAAACATGGCTTTAAGGTACGAAGACGTAGAAACCAGTCGACGCCAATATAACGACCCTGAACGAGATGACTTAGCGAGCGTTCGAGGCAACGAAACCAAAATTTGGTTACCCGGAATTTCTCTGACCTATGATTTGTCAGATCACTTTCAAATGATTGGCGGAATTCATAAGGGCTTTTCACCGCTCGGGGGAGGTGCTAAAGATTATGAAAAACCTGAAACAAGTAAGAATTTCGAGTGGGGGTTGCGTTACAACAATAGCTGGTTCGGCGAAGCCATCATTTTTTATAGCGACTTCGAAAACAAGGCAGAAAATTGCTCTAATTCCCATCCCTGCAGTAACGGTGAGCTCTCAGGTTCATTCGTAACCGGAGCAGCAAAGATCAGCGGGATAGAAGCACAATTTGGAAGAGAAATCGAACTAAAAAACAATAAAACAATGCCGATTAACTTAGTGTACACCTATACCAATGCAGAAATTCACGGAACAGACAATACTCAGGGCTTTTTAGAAGGTGATATGTTGGCTGCAATACCTGAGAGCAGCTTCAGTCTGCGACTAGGCCTTAATACTACGTCTGGCTGGGATCATTATGGTGTAGTTAAGTATATCGATGAAACTTGCGTGAATGTTGGGTGTAATCGTTCAGATTCAATTTATGCTAAGAATGAAGACCTTTTAGTGATCGATTATGTCAGTCATTTCCCAATATCAGATAAACTAGCGATATATATTAAAGTGGAAAATCTCCTCGATGAAGATTCCATCATTTCACGACAACCCGACGGCGCTAGGCCCAACAAGAAGAGAACGGCTTCCATCGGAATGGAGCTAAACTTTTAATCCTAGACCAACATGTGGGGAAGAGTTTAGTTACATCTAAAGATTGTGTCTTTAAACCTACGCCCTGCAATGCAGAGCGTTTTTTGTAGTGTCAAAAACTTACCCTACCAGTCGTATTAGACTTCTTTGAAAGGTTAATAATTTCGATTACAGTCCACGCAACCGATAAATCGCGCGAAGCTCTATCGCTGTCAAACAGATACCTTGATCAGCGTCGAACAGGTTGATTTCCGCATCCACAAACTGATGCCCTTTTTTTTCAAACAGATCGACTACGCTCATTTCACCGATCATCTTGGTCCCGCTCGCTACCGGCGAGAAATTTTGACACTTCGCCTCTACCAACACCCAAGGGTTCATGTGCGCGTTGGCCGCAAGAATCCAGTTCGACATACCAATCAAAAAACCGACATTGGCATAACCTTGATCCGCGAACAGATCGGACATTAGCGAACTATCTTTTAAATAGCTGCTCATCGGATGCTCAAGGTCCCACCGATCGGTAAACGCCCTGCACCCATTATCTTGAAGTCGTTTCATGTTCTCTGGTGTCGCGAGCATCAAGTCTGCTTTCGGATCTCCGTGCTCATCACCCCTGATTAACGGAGGCGATAACTCATCAGTTTCTATCTTAATCTCAGCAGTTGCGCACAAAGATGATTGACCTTGACTCAACCGCGCTGAAAAAAATGATGGCGCTTGCTCCGCCACTTCAACCTCAAAGTATTCGCCATCGTACACTGGTGAGTGAAGTCGAACATGAGCGTAGCCGCTTTTCAGGTAATCCAAACCAAAGGCTTCGACAAAGGGGTGTATTAAGTATGCAGCAACCGTCGCACCGGGCACTAGGGCACCTTTAAACCCGTACTCCTTCGCAACCCTGTCTCCGTGAATTTCGTTAGACGCATTCGGGACCTGGTTAAACGCATTGGCCGACCAATTACTAATCATCTAATTCTCCTTGCGACATGGGTTCCTCGCCAGAATTTGATTTCCTATAGAAACAAACGCTACGCTGCCCTTCGCGATCGTAATTCGCTTTGTATCTTGCCCATCGATTCGGCAGTCAAACTGTATCGTGTAATCAAGAAGGCAGGTATCAGAATAAAGGAGTTTACAATCAACGCATCTGTTATCGCTAACCGAAATAGAACCTCCTCATCAATTTCAAAAGCAGCCTGCCCGACAGGGAAACCAATAAAATATTCGAGTAAAAATCCAGCGACTACAACACCCACACTACCCACGGCCTTTGTCGAAAAGGCGATCCCGGAAGCAAGCACTCCCTCTTGTCGGGTCTTGAACCGATACTCCTGCTCGTCGGCTAGATCAGCGGTCATTGAAAAGACCACCATGGCCCCGACGACAGAGAGAAAACCACCGACTACCGAAAAGCTTCCCAATAGAGGAAGAAACCAGACGCTCTCATTCGGTGGGAAAAGACCACTCAAACGAAACGCCACCGCCGCCATACTCAAAAACATTTGGACAACAAGCGCAAAACACAATAGATGATGTTTCTGAAAATTACGTTGCAAGAGTGGCGCTGACAGAAAGGCGAGTATTGGCGCTAGAATTCCAAAAAGACCTATTGTGCCGATCTGCTCGCCAGTCAATTGCCAAAAATAGGTATTAATGTACATATCAAATTGGCCCAGCGTCCCAAGTATTCCGAAATAAATCAGAATAGAGAGCAATACGATCCGGTAATTCCGACTTTGAAGCGCCGAAAGAATGAGCGAGAGCATGGCCGAAAAGTTTGGCCGGGAACTCTTCGATGGCTGCAAAAGATACGGTATTTCGCGTCGTGTAAAGTGAGTACTGACCAAGCTCCATAGCGTCATCAATACACCAATAAGCGGGCCAAAAAATCTATAATTGTCCGGATTCAATTGGCCTTGTGGAAATTGCTCCGTTGCGCCAAACCAGAAATTAAAGATTAAAAAACCGGACAACCCACCTAGTAGAGCGCCCACCAATATTCGATACGACGAGATGATCGTTCGCTCCGCATAGTCTTCGGATAGCTCCGCTATTAGAGCGCTCCAGGGCACACTGAAGACAGTAAAAGTTAAGCGTGTGAGCACCAGAAAAACGAACAACCAAACGATCAGAAGTGTACCCACCAGCTCCTGCGGTGGCGAAAAGAGCAGACAGATAAAGACCCCCATGGGCAATGCAGCGGCATACATGAGGGGATGCCTACGACCTAAACGAGACTTAACTCGATCGGAGAAAGCCCCAACCAAAGGATCGGAAATCGCATCTAATAGTAGTGCAACGCCCAGGGCTGCCGAAACGGCTGCGGGGCTCGCACCGAGAATCTGGTTGTAATACAACAGCAGAAACCCACCAATAGCCAGGTTCATATAGGCGCCAGGCAACTCTCCTGATGCGTAAAATAACTTGGTCTGAACCGACACAGGCCCGCTTCTTTCGATTTCACGACGATAGTCGAGCGACGAATCCATATCCTGAGTCCGCATAATCTTGCCTCACCAAATTGAATAGCCTTCTCTGCTCTATCAGAGCCCGCCCGTTCAAGAATTATTTATAAGGAGTCTACCCAAAGACCCTAAAACAGGCCTGAGCATTAAACATTGTCTGCAACCTAACCTAGTCTAATTCACGAATCCAAAGATCAATCCTCGTTATTGCACCAACCGAATCATGATATTGCCTTCCGCTCGAGTATCAAAGAAGGCAGACTTTCCATCATCACTTCTTCTATACAACTCAACACCCTTTGATTCGAGTTTGTTAATTTCGCTGTCCAAGGATGCAACCGAAAACACCAAGTCATTCACGCCGTCCTCTCGCGTTTCAATCGATTCGGTGTAAACGCTCTCTTTTCCTGACATTTCAAAAAAAGAGAACCAGAGAGGACCAACTCGAACCGACCTGCCGCGCGTTCCAAAGGATCGATCGACCACCTCTTCAGACGTTTCCTCAAAACCAATATCCGAGTAGTACTTGATGGTTGCGTCGAGGTCCTGAACACCTATTCCGACTCCCTGAAAGGACCAGTCAGAGACCAGCGGGTGAGATTCGTTATTTTTCTTCCAAGCTTTTTCCCAGCCACTAGCGGGCGGGCGCAGGGAAATCATCATGTCACCATGAGTCCTTGTGTCCAGATAATTTTCAACGGTCTTACCATTTACCAACGCGTTGAACATGATGTCAAAACCCTTACCGACCAATACCTGCGTGTCCTCTGTCACGGATGGCGAGTTAAAGCATATGTGGTTGATACCTGGGCCTTTCTGCGCTAGATACTCATTGATAAACATTCCAGGGCCAGGCTTCATCGAAATGCATTCGAGTTGACAATCACCAATTTGGCTCTCGCCATCATTAAAGGTATGCGCACCGCCAGTTTGATAGGTATTTGTGACCGGATCCCCTTCCAAGGTTCGATAATACATAAGAGAGCCCTCACCGGGTTCATGCGGTAACAACGGTTGAGGACCCACGCTCACACCGATTCCAATCGATTGGAGATAACGCAAAACCGCATTTTTATTGGTTACCATTAACCCAACGTGATTTAACTCCCAATCTTCGCCCACTGCTCTCTCCTCAAATTACACTTCTAGCTTAAAGCATCACGCCATGTAGCCGCCATCAACGCATAAAATACTTCCAGTCACATAGCTAGAAGCATCGGACGCTAAAAATACTGCTGCGTTTGCCATTTCCTCGAAACTCGCTACTCGACCTAGAGGAAGATTTTCTGGACCAGTAGACCACGCCTCGAACTTCTCCAGCTCTGTGGGTTCTGGACGGGGCGTTTTTTCCTTCGGCACCCGGTCTGGGTTTTCTCGATAGAAGTCACCAGACGGATGCTGCTCCCATTCCACCAATGAGGGCGCTAGCGCATTGACTCTTACGTTATCCGGACCGAGATAACGGCTGTACTGTCTCGTCATCATCGCAATCCCCGCTTTCACAATCGCGTAATTCCCCATGCCTTTATCGGCATGAGCCTTTAACCCACCACGAGAGGAAAGATTAATGATACTCCCGCTACGCTGCGATTGCATGATGGGCGCCACCGCCTGATGCATCAACCAATAGCCCTTCAAATTGACATTCGTCAGCTGGTCCCAACCCTCTTCGTCCAGGTCAATCAGTGACTTGCGGTGATACATGACGGCCACATTCATCAGAATATCGATGCCCCCTAGAGACTTCATAACCTCTGATATCAAAGTATCCACACTCGATTTCGAGCTGATGTCGCTTTGAACAGCAAGCGCCCGTCTTCCCATACTTTTAATCTCATCCGCTACCATTTGCAGCCGACCATCCTCTATATTCAAATCCGTAACAGCGACATCCGCACCCGCTTCGGCAAGACCTAGCGCAAATCCTTTTCCCATATTTCTACGGCCACCGACGACCAACGCCTTTTTTCCTTTTAGCGAAAAATCAGACAGACTCATGGAACACGCTCCCCGTTAACAACACGGCATAGTCAGTATAGTCGATAGAAACAATAGGTTCGCACGCTAAAAATGGACTGTCGAAAAAACACACTTTGCTCTGTATCATCTTCTAGGTGTCGCAGCGGCAATAATTTCGATTTCAATATTCCCAGCGACCAGCGGAGCCCCGACGGTCGTACGGCAGGGATAGGGGGCGTCAAAAACCTCCAGAAACACGTCGTTCCAATCTGAGAACTCCGAGACATCCGTCAGCTGCGCATTGACTTTTATAACATGGTCTAGAGACAGACCAAGATCCTTCAGCATTAATTCAAAATTGTCCAAGGTCGTTCGCGCTTGACTCGCCAAAGTAGCTTGACTCACTTCAAAAGTCGTAAGGTCTATCGCGGTCATTCCACTAAAAAAATATAGGTCGCCTACTTGAATCGCCGGGGAGTTTTTTACATTAAAATGCTCAAGTGCCGCCGCCGATGAAGGCGAAGAGTGAATAATCGTCATTTCAGCATGATCCTTATGAAAAACGGTTAGGGTACAGCTTAACAAGGACACTCAGCTAGTTCTCTGGCCAGCCAAGTCACTCACTTAAGAAATCATCCGACACATTACGGTGGTTTTGGGTTAGCGCGACACAGCATCCAGACCAGCGATATAACCCCAAGTAAGCGCTAATCCCAGTGTCAACCCTGGCGCGATCGTTTCTGGGCCAATAATCGACGCCATGGTGTTTCCTGCGGCCCATAAGCCGTCGAGTGCTTGACCTCGCCCATCAAGTACTCGTGACTGTTCGTCAATACAAACGCCACCTTTTGTGCCAACCGTGCCCAGACGAATCGGTACTGCAAAGAAAGGAGGTTGTTCTAGTCGACCGAGATTCGGGTGTTGTGCGGTGGCGTCGCCGTAATGCCGATCATAGGCCGACTCTCCGCGAAAAAAATCTGTGTCTTGTCCTAGAGTTACCATGTTATTAAAGCGATCGATCGTTCGGAGTAATCCAGACTCATCGATCCCCATCATTCCAGCAAGTTCGCTTAGGCCAGTTGCCTGGATGACTTCAACTGGCAACTCTTCATCTGGCAATGAACCCGCCAAGGGATATCGACGCCGGTATTGATTATCAAATACCGCCCAGGCCGGCAAATTGACTAAGGTATTTGACTGAGGGTCTTCCTCAGCGAGCGCCAGCGCACAATTATGGCTTGACTCATTCACGAAACGCTCACCTTTTTGATTAACCCAAACGACATGCGGCATACAGCGCTCCGCTAAAATCAAATCATTTCGAGGTCTCTCAGTACCCAGCCACAACTGCCTCGATCTCTCGAGCGCTGGCCAGACCCAGGATTCAATGGCTTGCTCGAGCTGAGCCCCTAGCTCGGATGCCATGCGCAGACCATCACCATGATGGAGCGGCGGTGACACGGGATGAGTCACATGCTCATCAGACAAAGTCGCTCGCATCCTTTCATTCCACTCAAAACCTCCCGTGGCTAGGACGACGCCTCGAGAACAGT